>JBDTLH010000205.1:0-6749 GCA_039934875.1 Acidobacteriaceae bacterium
GCCATTTTCGGTATGACTGAGAGCGCGGTATAAAAGTACAGTCAACTTCGCCGTGCCGGTGTAGAAGGAGTCGACCACGTCGCCCTTATTGACGCGTGCAAACCACAAAATCGGCTGCACGAAGAGCTTGTCGTAGGCCCAGTCAAATCCCCAGTCGGCAAGCCAAAAAGAATACAAGGTTTTCCCCAGACGATTTGAGGTGAGAGCGTCCGCCCATTGGCGGTTGCGATAATAGAAGAGGTAGGCGACGCCGAGACCAACGATGAAGGCCAAGGTCAAGTATCCCTCGGAGCGCATCTCGGTAAGCACGCCGAAGTGGGCTTGTTCTATCGATGGCAGGGCGGTGTCCAATAGTTCGGTGAACCAGGACGAACCTCCCAGCCCTGGGGGAAGGTTTACGAATCCGCCGACCACAGAGAGGACGGTGAGTACGACGAGCGAAATCTTTATGGACAATCCGGGCCGCTTAACGACGGGCGCTTGAGCTTTGCCGAAGAAGACCAAAAGGATGAGACGGAAGATGTAGATCGAGGTCAGCAGGGCTCCGGCTACACCTGCAACCCACAGAGCGGTCGAGCCTCGCGGGGAAGACCACGCCTCCCAGACGATCAGTCCTTTGCTGTAAAAACCTGCGGTAATGAGGGGCAAACCGGCAAGAGAACATCCGGCGACCAGGAAAGCGATGAACGCAAACGGTAGCTCTTTGCGCAGGCCGCCCATCTTGAAAATATTGTGTTCCTCGTGGAGAGCGTCGATGACCACGCCCGCCGAGAGGAAGAGCAAGGACTTGAAAAAAGCGTGCGTCATGAAATGGAAGATGCCCGCTGCCCATGCTCCGACGCCCAATGCGAGGAACATGTATCCTATCTGGCTGATGGTGGAGTATGCCAACGCACGCTTGATGTCGGGCTGGGTTAAGGCGCAGCAACCGGCGAGCAATAAAGTAGTTGCGCCGATCACCGCGACTGCCAATTGCACTGGCGGAGCGATGCTAAAAAGCAGGTGCGTGCGTGCGATGAGGTAGACGCCAGCGGTCACCATGGTAGCAGCGTGGATGAGGGCACTCGTGGGCGTCGGTCCGGCCATTGCGTCGGGAAGCCACGTCTGCAAAGGAAGCTGGGCGGACTTACCCACTGCACCTCCCAGCAACAGGGCCGCAGCCGCAATCGGAAGCGCTGAACCGACCGGCCATTGCACAGCCGCGCGTTGCATAAGCTCTTGAATGTTTAACGTGCCCAAGTGTTCGAAGAGCAGGAACAGGCCGAGTATCATCGCCGTGTCACCGATGCGGGTCACGATGAATGCTTTACGCGCCGCCAGGCCATTGGCTACATCGGTGTACCAGAACCCGATCAGCAGGTAACTGCATAATCCGACACCCTCCCAACCGAGGTAGAGCAGAAGCAGGTTGTCCCCCAATACCAACATAATCATGGAGGCTACGAACAAGTTCATGTATGCGAAGAAACGAGGGTAGCCTTCGCTTTCATTCATGGATTCGGCGGAATACAAGTGGATGAGAAAGCTGACAAAGGTGACCACCAGCGCCATGATCAGCGAGAGCGCATCCAGATAAAACGCGATCTGGGGTTGAAAGCCGGCAACATCGATCCACGTCCACAGCACTTGCGTGTAAACGCCGTTTGGCGGCGGAACAGTTAGGAAGCTCCACGTGATCAGAATGGATACCACGGTTGAGGCGGCGATGGAGCCAACACCGACAGTAGCAACCGCCCTTTTCGAAATCCGCGAGCCCACAAGTGCCAGCAGCAGGAAGCTGGCGAAGGGGAAAGCCGGAATCAGCCATAACAATCTGAGCACACTAGCCTCTCATCAGGCTGGCGGCATCGGCATCCAGCGAATTGTATTGGCGGAACAGCTGAAGAAATAACGCCAGGCCAACAGAGACCTCGGCGGCGGCGACGGCGAGGATAAAGATAAACATGATTTGACCATCGGGCTGCTCCCAGCGTGAGCCGGCGGCGACAAACGCGACGCCTGCGGCGTTGAGCATCACCTCAAGTGACATGAGCATGAAGATCAAATTACGCCTCACCAGCAGGCCGATGAGCCCCAGCGCGAACAGTATTCCCGCCAGCAGCAACCCGTGTTCCATCGGAATTGATGACATATCGAGTCTCCAGTCGTTCCAGTTTTGGTCGGGCCAGGTGATAGGCTCCGACGATGGCGCCGAGCAAAAGCATGGAAGCGAGTTCCACGCCGATCAAGTAAGGCCCAAACAGCGCCATGCTGACCTCTTTGGGTCCAACGAAAGCTGCGCGTGACTGGACAGGTCCAGCTTGCGACAGCATGTATGCCACTTCGGCAATCAAGATGGCAGCGAGAAGGCATGGACCTATCCACATTGCAGGAGTCAGCCAGCTCCGCTCCGTTGCAATCGTTTGTTTGCCAAGGTTGAGCATCATGACCACAAACACAAAGAGGACCATGATCGCCCCCGCATAGACGATTACTTCGAGGGCTGCGATGAACGGCGCACCCAGCGTGTAGAAGACGATTGCTACCGCAAGCAGCGAAACGATTAGGTAAAGCAGAGCATGGACCGCGTTCATGCGAGTGATCATCATCACTGTGGCCAGAATCGCTACGCTTGCCGCGATATAGAAGGTTACATCCATAAATAGCTCAGGGCAGAAGACGGCGCAGGTCAGTATCCGACGCCTCGCGCTCCGCTTCCCCTTTGCCCTTACCGCCGATCTCCACCCCGCATACTTTCCAGTAGTTGTAGCCGGGGTATTTTCCTGGACCATCGATCATCAATTGCTCCTTCTCATAAACCAGGTTCTGACGATCGTACTCGCCCATTTCGACATCTGGAATAAGTTGGATCGCATAAGTAGGGCAAGCATCTTCGCAGAAGCCGCAAAAGATGCAGCGGGAGAAGTTGATGCGGAAGAACTCGGGATAGCGACGCCCGTTCTCATCTTCGGTCGCCTGGAGCGCAATGCAATCTACGGGACATGCGGCGGCGCATAGATAGCAGCCAACGCAGCGTTCACCCCCGTCTGGATCACGGGTAAGCACAATGCGTCCGCGATAACGCGGTGCCAGGTATGCTCTCTCTTCGGGATACTGCACTGTCACCCTGTGGTGAAAGGTGTGCAGGAAAACACCCCACATCGTTCTCAGGACGCTCAGCATGGTAACCTCGTTTCTAAGCAGGAATTAACGAAACGCGAGCACGACTGCACCCGTTACCAAAATGTTGACGAGGGCCAATGGTAGCATCAGCTTCCATCCCCACGACATAAGTTGATCGAAGCGCGGCCGGGGCAAGGACGCGCGCAGCAGGACAAAAAAGGAAATGAAGAACAATACCTTGATGAAAAACCAAACGATGGGCGGCAGGAACGGTCCGAGCCACCCGCCGAAAAACAAGATGGCGATCAAGGCCGAGATCAGGGTGACTCCCAGATACTCCCCCACGAAGAACATGCCAAACTTCATTCCTGAATATTCGGAGTGGTAGCCGGCCACCAACTCGCTCTCAGCCTCAGGCAGATCGAACGGTAAGCGCCGCGTTTCGGCGATTCCCGCAATGAGAAACAATATAAAACCCAGGAATTGCGGGATGACAAACCACATCTTCTGTTGCGCTTCGACGATCTTGACCAAATTGAAGGAGCCAGCCAGCACGACGACTCCCATAAGAGAGAGCCCCATGAAGACCTCATAGCTCAACATCTGGGCCGCGGCGCGCACACCGCCCAGCAACGAGTATTTGTTGTCTGAAGACAGGCCGGCCAGTACGACGCTATAGACTCCGAGGGAAGACATCGCCAGGAAGAAGAGCAGCCCGACGTTCAGGTCGGACACGATGATCCCAGGAGCTATGGGGAGCACTGCGAAGGTCAACAAGACAGTCACAATGACGATCGCAGGAGCGAGCACAAAGACCGGTTTATCGGCGAAGGGCGGAATCCAATCTTCTTTAGTGAAGATTTTGATCATATCCGCCGCCACTTGCAGAAGGCCGAAGGGACCGACGCGGTTCGGCCCGTACCGGTCCTGCCACAGAGCGAGCAGCCGGCGCTCATACCAGATCAATCCTGAGGCGATGGTCAACGCCACGATCAGCACCCCAAGGATAGCCGCGAAGGGATGAGGACTCGTCATTGACGGTTGTCCTCCCTTTCCAGGATGCTCCGGACTGGCAGGCTTATCGTTGTCAAGCCAGGCAAACCAACAGGCAGGCCCACGACACCCATTGGCAACTCAGGCTTGATCTTGACGGGCAAACTGTAGGTCGCGTCTTCCAGCCTTACCTTGACTGGATTATCAGCCTCGACGTGAAGGCGTTTAGCATCCTCCTGATTGAGAGCGATGTAAGGTTGCGGAATCAATTCCGCAATTGCCGGGGCACAATGACTCAACTCTTCCGAGCCGAAGATGTGGTAGAGGGGCACCACTAAGAAGTCATGGCGGAGTGGCACAAATGGCGGTGGGACCTGAGTAAAGTAAGAGCCACCGGCTATTGGAGCGGGGTTAATCACCCGCACTCCGGGAGTGCCTCCGCGTAGCGGACCGGCGATCTCTGTCTGATAAAAATTCGTTGATTGGATTGAACTCCAACCCGGCACCCAGAAGAACGGGATCAGTGCTGCAGGAGGCTGGTCGGGAGTGCCTTCCATCGAAAACGAAAACGGGGAATCGGGGTCGTCCGGCGGTTTGGGCTCGCTTACATTGAGGTTCGCCGATATGGCGGTGCGCCCGCTGCGGCGTTCCGGTTCGCGCGGCACCTTCTGACCAGCGATGCGAAAAGACGCATCCGGCGCGGCTTGTTGAACGCCAGCCAACCCGGGGATTGCCGCTGACATGGCCGCGATTATGTCATCTAGACTCTTCCATACGGTACCTTCCGGCCTTTCGGCGGCAGCCATCGCATCGCACAGCCACCGCCAACTTGGCTGAATATCGTTTTCCGGTACAAAGACCTGAAAGAAGCGTTGTGCGCGTCCTTCGTTGTTGACCAGGGTGCCATCGGATTCCGCGAATGTGCCCGCAGGAAGCATGATCGTGGCCTTTTGCGCGGTCGGATTCAGCAGGTGATCGAGAACGATCGTTTCGCGGGCGCCATTCAGGAACGCGTCCACCGATTTCGCTGGTCCGCGTAGATAGAGATCGTTTTCGAGAACGATTATCGTTTCGGCCATCCCGCCGTGCACCGCCTTAAACGCGTGGCCGAGAGGAGCACCGCCCATCAGCGCCAGTCCGAAGCTGTTGCACTCCGGCACGATGAAGCTCAGGGCGGCGGGCAAACCGCCTGCAAACAACGCGCGAGACACGTTCGCGGCTGCTTGAATGATCGCAATGTTATTGCAGCTACCTCCCGAGATGACGACGGGGCGCTTCGCATTCTTTAAGGCATGCGCAATCTGGTCGGCCAGAACATACGTTTCAGGAGGCAAACCCGGCGCCACAGGAGCACGCTCGTCCAGGGCATGGGCGATTGCAAAGCCGAGCCGGGCCACGTCATCCGGCGCGCCACGATGAGTCTGGGTCGCGACGTCATCCAGCCGCGTTGCTGCCGGCGTAGCGATGAACAGTGGTCCTTTCGCGTCCTGTAGGGCGTTGCGCATAGCATAATCATCCCAGGTCGGGATATGCATCTTTTCGATATCAGCGCCTGCGAAGGGCTGCTGTCGCACGGACTGGCGCAGCCTCAATGCCATGATGGGTGCGACGTTGGTGACATCCTCACCCAAGATGAGCACCGCATCGGAAAGCTCGATTTCGTGTAACGAGGGCGAATGTGCCGGGCCAGCCTGCAGGATTTCGAGCATAGCTGAAATCAATTGGTGCTGATCGTCGGAGACACCCGCATAAAATCGACCGGGTCCGACCAAAGCACGCAGAAGAAAGTTCGATTCCAGTGAAGCTCGCGGAGAACCGATCCCAATTACTTTAGAGCCTTCTGCAACCAGTGGAGCCAGATGCTGAAGGGCTTCTGACCTTGTGATGCTCTTGTCTCGACCACGACGTGGTTGACGGATGCGTTGATCGCTGTTTACGAACTCATAGCCAAAGCGGCCGCGGTCGCAAAGAAAGTATCCATTGATTTCCCGGTTATAACGGGTGACGATCTGGCGCAGCTTGCCATAGCGTTCGGCGGGGGTGATGTTGCAGCCCAACGCACAGTGGACGCACACAGATGGCGCCATCTGCATGTCCCACTTTCGCGTGTAATGGCGCTTCAAGGTTTTGTCGGTGAAGACGCCTGTGGGACAGACTTCCACTAAATTGCCACTAAACTCATTTTCCAGCGCGCCATCGGCGTGACGGCCGAAGTAAACCTGGTCTCGCAAGCCGAATACATCGAAGTCACGCCCACCCGCATACTCGCGGTAAAAACGCACACAGCGGTAACATTGGATGCAGCGGTTCATCTCGTGATTGACCAGCGGGCCCAGATATTGATTGCGGAAAGAACGTTTGAGGAAAGAGTACCGACGGTAGTCATGCCCAGTCATTACCGTCATGTCCTGAAGATGACAGTGGCCACCCTCATCGCAGACCGGGCAATCGTGCGGGTGGTTGATCATCATGCCTTCAATGATTCCCGCGCGGAATGCAACGGCCTCCGGGTCTTTTATGGATATTCGCGTTCCCTGCGCCGCCGCCGTCATGCAGGCCATGACCAGCTTCCCGTGTGTGTCCTTGTCATCTTTGAAGTGTTTAACCGCACACTGCCGGCATGCGCCCACCGAACCCATGGCCGGATGCCAGCA
>JBDTLH010000206.1:0-4889 GCA_039934875.1 Acidobacteriaceae bacterium
GCGGGCGCTTCACACTTGCGGAACTTACTCTGCACCACTCCCTGTGGTTTGGTTAGCCGAAGTGCTCAAACTTTCCCATCCCAAATGTCTCCAGCGAATCCCGTCTGCGTTGCGCCATACGCCCAGCGGCTCGCCCTCCTCCGGATCGGAGCCGATGCGCAGAACGTTGCCGTCCAGGTCTTCAACCTGCATCTCTAGCGCCCATTCAAAATTGTTGGGTGCATTCCGGATGTTCGCGCCGGTGGTTAGGTATTGTGAATGCAGCGCGCGAGCGTTTTGCGCCCCAACCCATATCCACATCCGCGGTTGGCTTTGATTGTCGTTGGTGAGAAAAATGGAACATTCTCCTTGCCTCACGCAGGCAAACCCATCGCCCGCGCGCCATTGCAACTCGAAGCCAAGAGCGTTTAGATAATAAGCGATGCTGGCGTCCACGTCTTTGACGCGAAAGACTGGCGTCGGTGCGCTGACGCTGTTGGTTGAAGGTTCGGGCACGGTCTCCTCCTGCAGGCAGAGTGTACGTCGGGGATTTTACCGAATTTTCGCTCCACCAGTGAACGCATTTCTTCGGATTACAGTAGAATTACTGCGCTATGATCTCCCAAGTCAAGTTCTGCACTATCGCAGTCACCGACCAGCAGCGCTCGCTCGAGTTCTACACCCAGAAACTCGGATTCACGGTAAAACGCGACGAGTCCTTCGAAATGGGCCCGCAAAAGATGCGATGGCTCGAGCTCTGGGTCACTCCCGATAATCCCGCGCAAACTTATGTCGTTCTCTTCACCGCCCACGGCCATGAATCGCTCATCGGCCAATTCCAACCTCTCGTATTCTCGACGGATGACGTGCAGAAGACCTACGAAGAGTTGACGGCCCGCGGCGTTGAATTTACCCAGCCGCCCAAGCAGGAATCCTGGGGATGGTCATCGATGTTCAAAGATATTGACGGCAACATCTTCCACCTCGGCTCCAACAGCTAAGACACCGATGCCGGGTGATTCCATTCTTTCGCTTCCGCCCGTAGCTGCGGACAAACGCATTCATTATGGCGCGGACCCGAACCAGTTCGGTGATCTCTTCCTTCCCAAGAGCGGGCTTCCCCCATCCAAAACTCTCCATCCGGTCCTGATGTTTGTTCACGGCGGATACTGGCGCGCCCGCTACGACTTGCTCTACGCCAGCCGCTTTTGCCGCGCTCTCGCCGACTCGGGTATCGCGGTATGGTGCCTCGAATACAGGCGCATCGGCAACTCAGGCGGAGGCTGGCCGGGCACCTTCGAAGACATCCTTGCCGGATGGTCGGCGCTTCGCCGCATCTCGAGCGATCACGCCATCGATCTCAAGCGGGCGATGCTGTGCGGCCACTCCGCCGGAGCGCAACTCGCGATGGCTTTATCCAGCCGCAATGGCAAGCTCGATCCCAGGCCGCGGGCGTTGTTCTCGCTCGCGGGCGTTCTCGACCTGCAACTCGCCTATGATCTCCATCTCTCCAATGATGCCGTTGTCGAATTCCTGGGAGGAACGCCCAAGCAAGTCCCCGATCATTATGCCGAGGCTAACCCCATGCGGCTCCATATCGCCATCCCGCAAGTTCTCTTCCATGGTGTGCCGGATGAAGATGTACCCGTCGCCCTAAGCCGCACATATTATTCCGCAAAGCATAAAGCTGGGGAGCGGGTGCTCTATAACCAATCACCATCCGCCGGACACTTCGACTGGGTTGACCCGCGTACGCCGGAGTTCCAGCAGGTTCTCCACGCCGTCTCGAACTGAACCCGGAACGGTATGATGAAGGCATGGAACCAAACTCCATCGATGAAGTTATCGGCGCTCTCGACGCCATCATCGACCGGGCATGGACTGAGCGCGATCGCATAGGATATTTCGCCGCGCTCTATCGCCGCGTGACCCGCAGTGTTCGTGATGGAATCACCTCAGGCCGCTTCCAAAATGCGCCCTTGCTCGAAAAACTCGATGTAGTCTTCGCGCGACGCTTTCTCGATGCCCTCTTTGCCCATCAGAACGCCGGCGAGCCCAGCAAGAGCTGGCAAGTAGCATTCCGAGCGTGCGCCAACGCCCAGCCTCTCATCGTTCAACAACTTCTCATGGGCATGAACGCCCATATTAACCTTGATCTGGGAATTGCCAGTGTGGAAACCAGTCCCGGCGCCGCTCTTCCGCTGCTGAAGCCCGATTTTGATCAGATCAATGGATTACTGGCGGAACAGGTAGGAACGGTCGAGATCGAGATTGCCGGCATCTCTCCCCGCATCGGTGATCTTGAAAAACTCGGATGCCAGACTACCACCGGCGCCATCATAAATTTCGATCTCACAGTCGCCCGCGACGCGGCATGGCTTTTTGCCGAGCGGCTCGCAATGCAACCGCGTCTCCTGGCCGACGCCTTCATTGATGCGCGAGACCTCGCTGTCTCGATATTCGGAGCTTCTCTCCTGGTTCCAATTGCCTGTGCTCCGCTCCAACCGATTCGCGACGCGGAATGCAATGACGTCCGTCAGGTAATTGACGTCCTGGTTGGAAAGTCTTCCTCTGCTCCCGCTCGCTGAACCCGCAGCTCACAGCGCATCCCCTTCGATTTGCGATAAAATTAGCGGTTATCGCAATCAACCGATTTCTGACCCCGGAAGGACCGTGAATGCCGACAGAAGTGACTATGCCGCAGATGGGCGAATCCATCTTTGAGGGCACTCTTACCAAATGGCTGAAAAAAGTCGGAGACAAAGTCTCACGCGACGAACCTCTCTTTGAAATCTCCACTGACAAAGTGGACGCGGAGATACCCGCCCCCTCCGCCGGCGTGCTCTCAGAGATAAAAGTTCAGGAAGGCGCGACAGTCCAGGTCAACACCGTGGTCGCTATGATCGCCGAAGAGGGATCTACATCGCAGACAGCTTCCGCTGCCCAGCCCGCAAAATTAATGCCTCAGGCCCAGGCAACGTCGGCTGCGCAACCCGCGCCTCCCGCTCCGGCTCCGGCCGCTGCTCCATCCGCTCCGCCGGCCCTGCCCTCTGCAACCGGCAAAGGCATCGACGTGACCATGCCGCAGATGGGCGAATCTATCTTTGAAGGCACTCTAACCAAATGGCTGAAAAAAGTCGGAGACAAAGTTTCACGCGACGAACCTCTCTTTGAAATTTCCACCGACAAAGTGGACGCGGAGATTCCTGCTCCCGCGAGCGGCGTGCTCTCTGAAATAAACGTTCAGGAAGGCGCGACGGTTCAGGTCAACACCGTGGTCGCCGTAATCGCAGGCGAGGGATCACAAACCGCATCCGCTCCGCCGGCGCCGTCTCAATCAACCGCCCCCGCCGCTCCTTCCACTCCTGCAGCACCGCCGCAGCAAGCACCTGCTGCCCAGTCGGCTGCCCCTGCCGCCGCCTCCGCCTCGCTTGCCGAGCGCCTGCGCTCCTCGCCGCTCGTCCGCAAGATCGCGAAGGACAACAACGTCGATTTGCACCAGCTCAGCGGAACCGGCAATGCGGGACGAATCACCAAGGAAGATATCCTCGGCTTCATCGCGCAACATGGGAAGGCCGCACCCGCGCCTCCGCTTGGTGTGCCCGCGCCCTCGCGGGCAATGGCGCCCCAGCAGCCAACCGCGGCTGCGCCTTTATCTTCCGCGGCCGCCCCAGTCGGCGCTCCCGGCGAGATCGTTCCCATGTCCAAAATGCGCAGCATCATCGCCAAACGCATGGCGGAATCCAAACACACCAGCGCACACGTCCACACCGTCTTCAAAGTGGACATGACCCGCATCGTCAAAATTCGCGAAAAAGAAAAAAGCAAATTTGAACAGCGCAATGGCGTGAAGCTCACCTACATGCCATTCATCACGCGTGCCGTCCTCGCCGGAATCAAGGCCATGCCCATCGTCAACACTTCAGTCGAAGGCGAGAGCATTCGCTATCACAAAAGTGTGAACGTGGGGATCGCTGTCGCGTTGGACTGGGGACTCATCGTTCCCGTAGTCAAAAAGGTCGAAGAAAAAAGCTTCCTCGGCATTCAGCGTGCTATCCACGATGTGGCAGAACGTGCCCGCGGCAAAAAGCTTCAGCCCGATGAAGTCTTCGGAGGCACATTCACCATCACCAACCCCGGCATCTTCGGCCCGCAGTTCGGAATGCCGATCATCAACCAGCCGCAAGTCGCAATCCTCGGCATGGGCGGCCTCTTCAAAGAGCCGGTCGTCATCACTGACAAGGATGGCAACGATTCCATCGCCATCCGCCACATCATCCGCCTCACCCTCGGCTACGATCACCGCATCATCGACGGGGCCGACGCCGACAAGTTCATGGTCGTCGTCCGCAACTACCTCGAAAACTGGTCGGAAGAAATCGGATAACTCTCATCAAAAAAAATCGAGGCGGGACACTCTGTCCCGCCTTTGCTTATTCAACTAGCCTTCCTCTGGAACAGCGCCAAACCTCCCGACACCAGCGTCCCCGCTGCTGCATTGTGCCCTCTTAAAAACAGTATGACGGACAAGCACAAAATCAACATCGCCCACACATTCTCTGAAATCAAGTTGGTCAGCTCAACGGCCTGCTTTAGCTTCTCCATGCCCCCTCCGCAAATCTTCCACACTCGGTACCGACAGCTTTTTCTGCTTCCTTCCGCTGGTATTGTGGTTTACTCATCCATAAATTTTAAACCCTTTATCCAGGAAGCACTCTTGGGATATGTACGTTTTTTTGCGTATGCTTTGCTTTATTTTTACATCAGCCAATCTTTTAAAAAAGAGCAGGCGCTGCGTTTATTGCAGCAGGAAAAATCTCAGAAAGAACTTGAAAACGTTATTCTTAAACAACAGCAGTCTCAGGCGCAGCAGGAAAAATTACAGTTTGAACATGCTTTTTTACGTTCCC
>JBDTLH010000207.1:0-3486 GCA_039934875.1 Acidobacteriaceae bacterium
CGCTATACAGAAGAGTGCCCAAGCGGCTGCTGACGCCGTGTTGTTAGCTTCCAAACAGTTCTTCGTTTCAGAACGCCCCAAACTCTCATTCGCGAGTCTTGACCAGTCGATCATCATGGTAAATAAATTCGGAATGCACGTTCCGATCACAGCCACGGTGATCAACAGAGGTCTTACCACTTCCAAAGCGACTTGGCTAAACTCGCGCGTCGTGTTTTTGCGAGCGGGACTCACTTACAATAATCAAGATGCACTGCAATCCGTTTGTTTCGCACCGACGGGGATGACGGTGAGAACCGGATTGACAGTCTCTCCGACCGAGAATCAACCTCTGGAAAGTACTCCAATGCCCGTTATTCCGCTCACAGATGTGCGGCAAGCATTCGGGGAAGCCGGAATCGCTCCCGATGGTAGCAGGTCCGTAGCTGCCTTTGTGTATGCGTGTGCGGTTTATCAAAGCGATTTGTCGGAGCAAACGATGCATGAGGGTCATAACTACATCCTTGGAATGAAGATCACGGCGATGGAGTACGAGAAGATCCAAGCGTTTACGTCCAGCAGTGCGGAAAATGATTACGTGTACATACCTAAGGATCGAACGTATCTAGAACTTCTCAAGCCGATAAATGGCTTCAGCGACTGAACTTTGTACCTCCGCTTTGCAAAGTCTGCATTGGCGGGTGGCCCACTCTCCATTCTCCACTTCATTGGGTGCGCCATGCTGAGCGCAGCGAAGGGTGGAATGCAAACTGCTTCGCCATCATTATTCGCCACGCTGCTTCTGGCGCTTCGCAGGCCAGCTTCTCATCTGAATCGGGTCGGATTTCAATGTAGGTATTGACCTCATTATCCAATTCTGCTGGGCGATAACCAAATCCGCCTTCGTCGTGGGATTATTATTCGGAAATACTACGAGGGAGAATAGCTGTCCGGTTTCGGCAGCCGCTTCCGTGAGAATCTGGCGCCCAGTAACCTGTTGGAAGTATTTGCCAGCATTTAGCTTGAGGTCTGTTAATTCCTTTTCAAGAATGGCGGGTGGCCCACTCTCCATTCCACTTCATTGGATGCCCCATCCTGAGCGTAGCGAAGGGTGGGATGCAAACTGCTTCGCCAATACTGGTTTCGCGACAGCTACTATACCTGGAGCGCCGAGTGAGGCCGCTGGGCATGTCAGCACTATACCATCCTACCCTTCGCAAAAAAACGCTCAGGATGGGGCACCCAGATTTCATTTTTCAAGCCTGGGCCACCCGCCGGTGTCCTGGACTCAGACCGCGCGCTGGGCGCTGCTGTAGCAGTAAGTGAACTTGCGCCCCGAGGGATAGGTCATGGTGGTCACCGAGCCATCCAGATTATAAGTGAAGGAGAAAGATCTGATCTAGTGACTCACAATAGATAGCGGGCTATTCCGCTCTAACCGATAAACTGTTTCGAAAAATATCATACTAACGATCCAATTCGTCGGAGCCCAAACGATTATCGTACACAGGAGGAGCCATAGGATGTCCTTCAGTCCCAAGGAATAGAGAGAATACATCAAAATCAATGCTATTCCGACCGAGACTTTGGGACCATTCGCGTTAACTACCTCTAACCTCGACTCGCAAGTCGCACACTGAACAACTTGATTGACGTGCTGTAATCGATCTACGGTCACCAGATTGCGGCAGACCGGACACAGCAAATGTGCAGGTATTTCTTTAACAGCCACGCAGATTGCTCCTGCACGATAAAACTCCCGCCTTCTGAAGACCAAGAATAAGGGCCTGCAAGGGAGTACCGAACGTTGGCCCAAACAAAGTCATTTTGACGTAGGTACCAGCGGTTCGGAACTGGGGTTGATGAAGGGGCGGGCGAGCTTTGGTCTTGTGTTCCCGGGGTTGCGGGAACCGGATCCCCTCCAGAGTAGTCGCCGCCGTCGTCAAGTCCTGACCCAAGAAGCTCACCGATCCCCCTTTCATCTCCCAACCCCCACCATTCTTGAATTTCTGGGTCAGCGTGGTGCCGACGTTACCATGATCGTTGCACTTGAGGACAGTGTGCAACTGCCCGGTTGGGCCAGTGATCTCCGAGGCCACGACCTAGGCGCCGCAGCCAGCTCTATCAGCTATCCTGAGTGGGTGAAGCAGGTGGATGGAATTGAGATGGTGGGGATCGCGGCGGGGACGCTGACTACGCTGGCGTATTTTCCGCAGGTGATTGCGACGTGGCGGGCGCGTTCGGGACGGGGGCTTACTTATCCCATGCTCATCATTCTCAATGCGGGGCTGGCGCTATGGCTGGCATATGGGCTGCTGGTGGATTCGGTTTCGATTATCTGCGCGAATGCCGTTACTTTGCTGTTTGCCTCCAGCATTCTGGCGCTGAAGGTATGGTTTGAGGCGCGCGACCGGCGGCTGGCGCATGTGCCGGAGGCGGCGAGAATCGCCGACGCGCGGGGGCGCGGTTGATTCCATTCCACGAGGCGGCGTTTCTGTTTGCAGCGGCGCTGGTGGGCGGCGCGCTGAATTCGGTAGCGGGGGGCGGGGGATTTATATGTTTTCCCGCGCTGCTGGTGACCGGCATCCCGCCGATTGACGCCAACGCGACCAACACGGTCGCGCTGTGGCCGGGGACGCTGGCTTCCGCCTTTTCTTACCGTAAGGAGATGCAGGGAACGGCGCGCCATCTGGTGCCGCTGTTGATTGTGGCGAGCGTGGGCGCGTTCGCGGGGGCGAAGATTTTGCTGCACACTCCGCAGGCGACCTTTCTGCGCATGGTGCCGTGGCTGCTGCTGGCGGCGACGTTGCTGTTTACCTTCAGCGCGCCGATCTCGCGCTGGTTCCGCAGCCTGGGACACAGCGCGCAAGGCGGAAGCAGCCGGAGAGCGCTGGGGTTGGCGGCGATGGTCCAACTGGTAATTGCGGTGTATATCGGTTTCTTTGGAGCGGGCGCGGGCATATTGATGCTGGCATTGTTTGCCATTCTCGGGGTGGAGAACATTCACACCATGAACGGGATGAAGTCGGTGCTGGCGGCGGTGTGCAATGGCATCGCGCTGACCACGTTCATCATCGCGCGCGCGGTGGTGTGGCCGCAGGCGCTGGTGATGATCGGAGGCGCGATCATCGGCGGCTATGCGGGGGCGCACTATGCGCAGAAGATGGACCAGAGGATTGTGCGCGGGTTCGTGATTTTTGTGGGATTCACCATGGCGGGATATTTTTTCTGGAAGGTGTAGGTGAGTCGCGGAGTCGCGGGTCACGAGTCGCGGGTCGCGGGTCACGGGGTCGAGAACCGGGACGGTGATGAACGGTGATTGAGAGCGAGAGAAGGGACCGTCGATGGACGCCAATCATTTAGCAAGCTATCTGCAAGGGCGCGCGCTACAAGGCAGGCGGAGACTATCGCGCTGCCGCGCGATTGTCGGCGGGGACGCCGACCCTCCCGGTCCTACTGTCCGATGTCGCGGCGGTAGTAGCTATGCTCAAAGCTAATCTTCTCGAC
>JBDTLH010000208.1:0-3736 GCA_039934875.1 Acidobacteriaceae bacterium
ACCCGTCAGCAATTAACCCAACGAAGCACGGGCTTCTCACCAGGGCCGTCCTGGGCATTATCTTCTTTTGGTGCGGCGTATTGTCCTCTATCGCTGTCTTGCTTTCAATACCACATGGATCTCATCATTCCGCGGATTGAAGAAGCGACAGGTAATACCCTCTGCGCTGTTGGTGATGATCGCCGGAACATTGACCTCGCTGAGGGCCCAGCCGGGCGGCAAAGTGACTTCATTTCTGGAACGCCCCAGGGTGCGGTCCCACACCAACTCGCCATTCTGCAAGGTGTATCCCTTGGGATCGGTGTAGGTTTCGACCACCCGTATGCGCACCGACTCGCCCGCCCGAAGCGGATGAGGCAGCTCGGCCTGCACCACCACCTCGTCGGCGGGCGCCGGTTCAGGATAGTAGCCGAGCTGGTTGACCTGCTTGCCCGTGACCTTCGAGGTCTTCAACGGCTCTCCTGTATCAAGATCGATGAACTTCGCCTCAGAGACGACACTGCCCGCGCGCACGAAGCTGTGCACCGAACTCTGGCCCGGGCGGGTCACATTGAAATCATGCGAGATGCGGAACTGATGGGTCTGGGGCGGCAGCAGCCAATAGTAAATCTCACGGTCCTGCTCGGCGCGATGGAATTGCGCGCTCGCCAATAGCGAGGCTGCCAGTATGAACAGGAGAATGAATACATATCTTTGTTTAGTTTTCATCGCCGCAACCGCCCTTGCAAGCGCACCAGCAGTTCATCGTTTCGATCATTGAAGAAGCTGACGCGTATGCGCCCATTTTTCTGTGTGGATACGATGCCCGGCGCGCTGCAGCCAATCAGCTCATAGCCGGCGGGCAGCACAATCACATTGCGCTTGATGCCGAAGCTGCGCTCAAAGGTCAGCTCATTCCCGGAGCCGTGATAGGAGGCTGCGTCCTTGTAAGTCTTGAAGATTCTCACCCGCCGCTCCCCATTTTGCGGCACCGGAGTAGCGAGCGTCACCTGAATGTAGCTGTCCGCGTCAGGCGGTCCCTTCAGGCCGTGCTGCAGCGCCTCGGCGGCAGGTACCACGGCAAACTTCAGCGGCTTTCCGCTGGCTGCGTCGATCACCCGCTCGTCAGAAGCCACTGAGCCGCGCCGAATCGGATTGAACAGATAAGGCGATCCGACCGCGGTGGTGAAGATATCGTAGGTGATGGCAAACGATTGGGTGGAGGGCGCCAGCAAGTCATAGACGGTAAGCTCGTCCCCGGCGCGGCATATCGCGCAACAGGCAATTAGGAGCAGCAGTATTCGGCAGCTTCGCATAGGTGCGACTCGACGCGCCATTAGCTCATGGCAGCTCCGCTGTTGTCAATCTTCCGCTCACAATTTGCGGAGGCACAGCGTTCAGCGGAAATCAAACAGGGATACGCCACGCTCTGGGTCCTAGTCCGAGCAGCAGCCGCTAGACCGGGACCGGTCCGCTCGCCCGCTTCAACTCGCTTTCAATATGCGCATTGACCCGCGACTGCGCTGACTGCGCCGCCACCCGTATCGCGTTCTTGATGGCATTCGCGTTCGATGATCCGTGGCAGATGATGCAGACGCCCTTCACTCCCAGCAGCGGAGCGCCGCCGTATTCGGAATAATCAAGCCGCTTCTTGAAATCGAGGAATGCGCGCCGGGAGAGCAGCGCGCCCACTTGCGAGGTGATGGTCGAACGCAGTGACTCCTTGAGCAGCGAGCGAACGGTTGTGACCAATCCTTCGGAGACTTTCAGCGCAACATTGCCGACAAAGCCGTCGCAGACGATCACGTCCACCCGGGCATTGTAGAGATCGCGCCCTTCGACGTTGCCGATAAAATTGAGCGGCAACTTCTTGAGCAGTGCCCAGGCTTCGCGGGTCAGCTCATTGCCCTTGCCCTCTTCTTCGCCAATCGAGAGCAGCCCGACCCGCGGGCGCTCATGCCTGAAGACATAGCGCGAGTAGATCTCGCCCATGATCGCGAACTGTTCGAGGTTGGCGGGTTTGCAATCCACATTGGCGCCGACATCGAGCATGATGCAGGCTTGCCCGTGCTCCGAGGTGGGGAAGACCTGCGCCAGCGCGGGACGGTCCACCCCCGGGATTGCGCCCAGCACCATCTTCGCCGTCGCCATCACCGCGCCGGTGTTGCCCGCGCTGGTGAATCCATCGGCGTGGCCCTCGCGCACCAGTCGCAGACCGACCCGTATGGAAGAGTCGCGCTTGGCGCGAACCGCGGTCGCCGCCTTCTCGTTCATGCCGATCGTCTCCGAGGCATGGACCACTTCGATGGCCAATCCCGCGGCTGCTTCGTGCTGTTCCAGTTCGGCGGTGATTGCCGGTTTATTGCCCGCCAGAATCACCTTGTGCCCGTAGTGCCGGGCAGCAAGGATCGCCCCCTCGACTTCCGGCTTGGGCGCGCGGTCCGATCCCATTGCATCAACCACAATGGCGAGCTTTTTGGTCAGCATCTTCTCAGCGTTTGCCTCGAGCAGCGGGAAAAATCAGGCTTCCTTGACTTCGAGGACCTCGCGGCCCTTATACGTCCCGCACTTGAGGCAAACGTGATGCGGACGCTTCTTTTCCTTGCAATTCGGGCACTCGGAGACCGACGCCCTGGGCAGAGCATCATGGGCGCGGCGATTGCCGGTGCGCGCATTGGAGTGGCGCCGTTTTGGATTAGGCATGGTGAATTCCTTTCAAACTCAACTTGCGCGGCAGACCTCGCCGCTGATTTCTTCCGGTTGCGATCTCTAGTTTTGCAGCTTCTTGCGGATTTCGCCCAGCGCCGCCCAGCGCGGGTCCCGGAACTCGGTCACGCACTGGCACTGTTCTTTATTGCGGTTGCGCCCGCACTCGGGACACAGCCCTTTGCAATTCTCCCGGCAGAGTGTCTTGGCGGGCATCGCCAGCAGCACCTGCTCCTTCAAAACATCTTCGAGCAGAATCGAATCGCCTTCGTAGAAGCCGATCTCGGTTTCGCCCTGCTTGATCTCGTGCTCGTCGGCCCCGGTATTCTCTGCCTGCGGACGCTGCAACACCTCGAAATCGCCGCCGATCTTGCGCTCCACCGGGTCCAGGCAGCGGTCGCAATCCGCCTCCAGAACAGCGTCAAAGTGTCCCACGACCCATATGTCGCGAACCACCTTCTTGCCCCCGTGGTTCTCCTCGATCATGTCGGCCCTGCCCTTGGCGCGCAAAGGAGCTTTGAGGCGCAAGTCGTCCCCAAGTCGGACCGCTTCCGGCGAAAACTCCTGGTCAAATTCTACCGGATGGAGTTCCAAATCTTTAAATAAAATCTGCATCATGATGGTGCACGCCGCGCGCTGCTTCCTGCCACGTTACTCCAAGAATCCGCACCCCGCATTAGATCTCCACGCCATTAGCGGCAAGACCGAATCGGGAGCAAGAAGCGGGACAACTTCTTATGTTACTGAGAGTTGCGGGGAAGGTCAAGGCAGTGTCGTAGGGAGTGATGCGATTGAAATCGCACAGTAGGGCGGTGCGATAAGGCTGGCGCAACCTTGCTGCCATTCGTGCTCTTGATGTTCGGCCTCTCGCGCTGGTCGGGAGGGCTGGTGCACCGTTACGGGGCGAAGTTGCCGCTCATCATTGGGCCTACAATCGCAGGGGTTGGATTCGCATTATTCGCGGTCCCCGGAATCGGCAGTCCTTATTGGAGCACAATCTTTCCGGCGGTATTGACTTTAGGCGTGGGCATGGCGATCAGCGTCGCTCCGC
>JBDTLH010000209.1:0-5290 GCA_039934875.1 Acidobacteriaceae bacterium
ATGTGCCGCTCAGCGAAAACGGCCTGTACATCACCGACGACACGCGTATTCGCGAGACCTTGCCCACCATCGAATACGCGGTGCGCCATGGGGCCAAACTGGTCCTTGCCAGCCATCTGGGGCGGCCCAACGGCAAGTTTAATGCCAGGATGTCGCTCAAGCCGGCGGCGGAGCGCCTTCGCATGTTGCTCGACCGCGAACTCTCGCTCGATTGCAATGTCGCCTTCTCTCCCGACTGCGTCGGGCCCATTGCCGAAGAGATGGTCGAGAACCTGGAGTCAGGCCAGACGCTGCTGCTTGAAAATCTGCGCTTCCACCCGGAAGAGGAGCAGAACGATGCGCCCTTCGCCGAGCAGCTTGCGAAGCTGTGCGATGTCTATGTGAATGACGCCTTCGGCAGCGCCCATCGCGCCCACGCCTCCACCGAAGGGATTACACACTACGTCAGGCAATCCGCCGCCGGGCTGCTGATGCAAAAAGAACTGGACTATCTGGGCAAAGCGCTCGAAGACCCGGAGCGCCCCTTTGTCGCTATTTTGGGGGGCGCGAAGGTCTCAGACAAAATTGCGGTTATCGAAAACCTGCTGGACAAGGTCGACGCACTGCTCATCGGCGGAGGCATGGCCTACACCTTCCTCAAAGCACAGGGCTGCGAGGTGGGCAAGTCGCTGGTGGAGCAGGACAAGATCGACCTGGCAAAGCAGACTATGGAGCGCGCGCAACAAAAGCGAGTGCGGCTGCTGCTGCCGACAGACCATGTGATCGCGACAAAATTCTCCGCCGACGCAGTCCACAAGACGATTGACGCGGACCAGCCCATTCCCGCCGACCAGATGGCGCTCGACATCGGCCCTAAAACAATAGAGCTGTTCTCCACTGAAATTGCGGAGGCGAAGACCATCGTCTGGAACGGTCCAATGGGTGTCTTTGAATTTCCCGCGTTCGCCATCGGGACCATGAAGATCGCGCTCGCCGTCGCTAATGCCACCGAGGACGGCGCGGTTTCCATCGTCGGCGGAGGAGATTCTGTCGCTGCCGTGCGGCAATCGGGCGTCGCCGATAAGATCAGCCACATCTCTACCGGCGGCGGCGCATCGCTCGAATTTCTGGAAGGCAAGACCTTACCTGGGGTCGCGGCGTTGACCGAGAAGTAAACCCTACAAATCGGTTGGCATTCTCCTGTTCCTAAATCCCTATTTCCTAAGGTCAGGTGATTCATCTTTACAGCATCTGCATCTACGCGAACGAGGATCACAACGTCATGATGACGATATTGGGCAAAATCCCTGTATCAAATTATTTAGATCGATTCTTGTGCCAGTTGAGCGAGAAAATGGCAGAAGCAATACACGCTGAGTTGCTTCAACAGGGGAATGCAACTGGATGTCATCGCCGATGCATCCATCCGATGCAGCAGTCAATCGAAGGGAGATTTTGAAATGACAACCAAACCAACTGTCATTTTGGTGCATGGGTTTTGGGGTGGCGCCGCGCACTGGAGCAAGGTTATTACCCGTCTGAACAAGAAGGGTTACACATCGATCTTCGCGGTGGAGAACCCGCTGACCTCGCTCGCCGATGATGCCGAACGTACACGCAAGATGATTGCGCAGCAGAAGGGACCGGTGCTCCTGGTTGGACATTCCTACGGCGGGGCAGTCATCACCCAAGCCGGCGATCAACCCAACGTCGTTGGCCTGGTATACATCGCGGCTTTCGCCCCCGATGACGGAGAAAGCCCCGGTGGAATCACTGCCGCCAATCCCCCGGCAGCTGCTGCGAACCTCTTTCCTGACAGCGATGGATATCTTTGGGTTAAGCAGGACAAATTTCATGAGAGTTTTTGCCAAGACCTGACGGCGGAAGAAGGTCTGGTGATGGCGGTTACGCAAAAAGCGCCCCTCGCCAGCACGTTCGGGGATAAGATTACTGCGCCGGCATGGAAGAATAAGCCGTCGTGGTATCAGATCTCAAGCAATGACCGAATGATCAACCCTGAAAACGAGAAGATGATGTCTAAAAGGCTGGGAGCAGAAAAAATCATCACGCTGGAATCAAGCCATGCATCACTTGCGTCGAGGCCGGATGAAGTGACAGCACTGATCGACGAAGCTGCCACTACCTCCAAAGTTTAGAACAGGCCCTAACCCCTAGGGCAAAATCTACCACTCCGCCTTGCGATACACCTCTCGCCCGTCCGCACGGGTGAGCACCAGATTGCCCTCCTCATCGAACGAGATCTTGCTCTCCTGCGCCTTGCCGCCGAACTCGAGCCGCAGCGTGCCGTCGCTTGCGAGGTCCCACCGGCCACTCTGCTGGCTCAACGGAATGCGCACGTATAGACGACCATCCGGCTCGTAGTAGTAGCGCCCCTTCTGCGCGATCTCCATGCGCTTCGCCTTCTCCGACTCGGTCATGTCTGCCATTGCAGGCAAACTTCGAAGGTCGCGCTTCCACTCGCCCACAATCTTCGCGCCAGCGCTCTTCGCCTCCGGCAACGATGCATTCTTCTCGCCTGGAGTGACGCGCACGAACTCCGCCGACTCATGGCTCTCGCTGTTCGTCTCCTTCATCGAATCGCCGTTCAGTACCACGGTTGACACCTGCTTGACGTCCTCGGGATCATCCGCATCGACGACGATCAACTGCTTCCCATCAAAGTTATAGTTGAGGTCTTCGACGATTCCAGTAGAGAGGGTCGCCGTCCCATCGGACGCGAGGGATAGCGTGATTCCCGTGCTGGCGTCGGCTTTTGGGGGCTGCTCCCAAACGCCAACAATCCGCTTCGCCACGAACGCAAGGTTCTGGGTGGTGACAACGGATTCATGAGTGGCTTGCGCAGGCGCAGGAGGTGGCACAGACGGCGCCTGCAGTCCCAGCAGCAGGAATGCGAGGGTAATCAATGCAGCAACCCGGCCTTGTCCACGGGCCAGTAAGAGAAGACCGCCTTGCCGTAAATATAGGCCCGCGCCACTGGACCGAACTCGCGGCTGTCGTTCGATAAAGAACGATGGTCGCCGAGGACAAAGAAATCGCCCGGCGGAACCACCGTCTCAGGATAAGAGCGCTCATCGCGGTAGTCCCCCGGCACATAGCCCTCACGCAACGGCACATCGTTCACGTAAACTTCGCCGTCATCGATGCGCACGCGGTCGCCGCCTACCGCAATCACGCGCTTGATATAGCTCTTGGAAACATCATAGGGATAGTGGAAGACCACAATGTCTCCACGCTCGATATGCTCAAAGCGATAGACGAACTTGTTGATAAAGATGCGCTCCTGGTCCTGCAAGCAAGGCAGCATGGAGGTGCCCTCGACCTTCACCGGCTGATAAAGAAACACGATGCAGAACGCCGCGATGGCGAGCGACACGATCAAATCGCGCAGCCAATGAATGGCTTCCAGCCTTCGAGATGGCGGCGTAAGCTCGGTGGGAATCTCTTGCATCTCCTATTCATTATACGAAGTTGGCGGCAAAGGGGGAGCGCCACGCCAGCCATTCCGCCGCCGCCCGTACTTCGGAAGCTGTCGCATGCACGCTTCTCAATTGCGCCACACCGCTCGCCATCCGCAGTTTGTAAGGCTGCTCGCCGGTCATATAGTCGCAGCTTCGCCCGGCCGCGAGCGCCCGCCTGGTCATTTCATAGAGGAGCACCATCCCCGGAGAATAATGCGCCCACTCCGTGTCATACCAATTGGTGTAAAAGCGGAGCACGGCGCGATCTCTAAGCGCCACTGCGGCGGCAATAATCTCGCCTTCGCGCTCCAACGTCTTCACCTCCAGACTGGTATGCAATGCCGCGAACGCCTCCAGCAGCATCAGCACCCGCGCAGGATCGTGAAACAAGCTCTCCGGATCAACTTCAGCTTTCCTCTGGTAGAGCCATCGCAGCAATTCCGCATCTGCCCCATCGCGTTCGCATATTTTGAAACCCAGGCGCTCCAGCTTACGCTGGCGGCTGAACATGCGATGGTGCTTTCGTGCGAATTCTTCCGCGCTTGATTTCGCCGCATCATGGTAAGGCGCAGCCGCAAATGACTGTGTCGAGAGTTGGTCCAAAATCGCGTGGTGGTCTGGTTTCAGTGCGGTAAAGCGTAGCGCAAGGTCGGTGTCTGCCAACGCTCTCCAGGCGATCGCAATGCTCTGCCCTTCTGGATTGGTAGTCAGGATTCCGCGGTAATCACTGAGTTTCTCGCCCAAAAGCGTGAGAGCGCCGTCGGCTAAGGCAGCAGGGATGACGGTCGCCTCGTCGCCCCCCTGGACGGCGATTACATAGGGCTGTTCGCGATCAGAAAAGTGCCCTGCGGCCGCCCGGTTCCACTCGAAGGATTGGAAAATGGTCGCGAACGGGTCCGCTGCCATACATCTTCGCCATAGCGGAGCAAGTTCATCCATCTCCTCCGCGCAACGCGCGATGACTGTCTTAAGCGCCATTTACCTTGTGTAGATGCTGTTCAGCACCTTGGATGAAGCGGTTGCTGTAAAATCCGGTCGGATCATTGACCTTCAGCGCTCCACCCGCCTAAAATGGATATTGAAATTGATTTTCATTTTCATATAGGAATCCATGCTCTCCTCTCTGGTCGTCATGCTGCGTGAAGGCGTCGAAGCCGCTCTAATTATCGGCATTGTGCTCGCTTATCTCGCGAAAATAGGGCGAAATGAGCTAAAAAAAGCCGTTTTTTTCGGCCTGGGAGCAGCCATCGCCGCCAGCATTCTGCTCGCCGTCGTATTCAGCCGCCTTAACTTCAATACCGACAAGTTCGAGGGCTGGGTGATGCTGGTGGCCGCCGTTTTCGTCATTAGCATGATCATTTTTATGATGAAAACCGCCCGTTTCCTCAAAAAACACATCGAAGAACGCCTTAGCGAATTGAGCAGTGTCGACTCCTCTTCCTCCTCATTTTCCTGGGGAGTGTTCCTCTTCATTTTCCTCATGGTGCTGCGCGAGGGGGTGGAGACGGTGCTCGTGCTCTCCGCCGTCTCCCTCGATACCACAGCGCTCGCCAGCTTTCTGGGAACGCTGGTCGGGATCGCGCTCTCTGTGGTCTTCGGTGTGATGTTTGTGAAGGGCAGCGTGCGCATCAACCTGCAACGCTTCTTCAAGGTGACCAGCGTGATCCTCGTCTTTGTGGCCGCTCAACTGCTGCTCTCCGGCTTCCACGAGCTCAGCGAGGCCGGAGTGCTGCCCTCGAGCCACCGTGAAATGGCGCTCATCGGGCCGATTGTGCGCAACGAAGTGTTCTTTTTCATCACCATTCTCGCACTTGCCGGACTGATGGTGCTCT
>JBDTLH010000210.1:0-11045 GCA_039934875.1 Acidobacteriaceae bacterium
TCCGTGTCTCTGTGCCTCTGTGGTGAATTAGAATCCCGCTATGCCCTACCTGCTCAAGACCGAACCCGGCAGCTATTCCTATGACGACCTCGAACGCGATGGCGAGACGGTGTGGGATGGCATTAAGAACCCGCAGGCATTGATTACCCTCTCCCGCATGAAGAAGGGCGAGGACATCGTGATCTACCACTCCACGGTGGGCAAAGAGGCAGTGGGCACGGCGAAGGTCGTCTCCGTGGATGCCTCTAACCCCAAGGAGCCGAAGGTGCGGATTAAAGCCGGCCATCGCCTGAAACGGGCCAAGTCGCTGGCGGAGATGCGTACCGAGCCCAGCTTCAAAGACTCTCTGCTCTTCCGCCAGTTCCGCCTCTCTGTGGTGCCGCTGAGCGAGGAACAGCTTGAATGGCTGGTAAACGGCTGACCGCGCTCTGGTACCGGTCTCTTTTAATGACTCGTCGAAAGCGTCCGATAAGGCCAATGAGAGAGGGGTGGTAAATGTCAACTTCCATTTTCGGCAACAACTCCGCCGCGATCAGTCCGACAGTACAAGCATCCGCGGAACAACCGAAGGTAGCACCCGCCGCTGTGGCGCCCCAAGCGAAACCCGCGGCACACGACAGCATCCAGATCTCTGCGTCCGCGCATGTACACCTGCTGAAAGCAAGCGGCTATTCCGTGCAGCAGATCGCGGCCAACTTAGGAATGTCCTCCCAGGTGGTTTCAACTTACCTGGGGATCACTGGCGCCAAGAAGTGACGCTGCCGCCAAGCATCCGATACACGCTCCATCGGGAGATGAAAGCGATCGGCGAGCGCGGGGCCTTCGCCAGCCGCCCCTCCTCGTCCTCCTCAGTTCCGCCGGAGTGTGCGGCAACGCGCGCTCACCTCCTTCTATAACCGTAAGGGCTGGAGCCCAAGGATTCGATGGCTGGCTCGCGCGGCGATTACCCTCTACTCCGTCGCGTGGTCAAGATAAATGAAGTCGGTTTTGACGTTGCCGTCGGGGGTGATGGTGTGGACGGCGAAGCCTAGTTCTCCGCCCCAGGGCAGCCAACTGGTGGCGGGAGCGACATGCCAGGTGATGCCGCCATAATCGAAGACATCAGCGTGATGCCAATGGCCGACCAGCATGTGGCGAATGCCCAGGCGCTTAAGCGCCTCGATCTCCCGGGTGCGGTCGGGCTCGTTTAAGACCCAGTAGGGCTTGGTATCGGAGAGCACGCGCGGATCACGATAGGCGGGCACGTGCTGCATGCCGATGGCGATGGTTGCGTTTGAGGCGGCGCGCTGTTTTTCGAGCCACGCCAACATGCGCTCGCCCTCCTGCCGCGCGAGACCGGAGGGCCGGGTTGCTGCGAGATCTTTGTTGGTGTACACGTCGAAGTTGCCCAGCAACTCGGAATCAATAGCGTAGAGAACGACGTTTTTAATGCGCACGCGATAGTAATCGTCGCCGAAGGCCCGGCGGTAGCGATCCACGTCATTGCTGTGTACGTCGTGATTGCCGGGGATGTAATAGAGCTTGGCTTTGACTCCGTGAAGGATGGATTTCGCCTGCTGCCACTGCTCCGGATTCTCCCCGATGTCGCCGGTGACGACCACGGCGTCGGGATGGCGATGGTTGACCATCTCGACGACGCGGCGCAGGTTCTCGGCGGCATGTGGCGCGCGGGGTTCCCCCAAATGCGTATCGCTAATCTGGATGATGGTGGTCTGGGCGGTGGCGCCCACGCTTAAAAACAACAAGACAAAGAGAAGGAAGTTTAATTTCACGAGGATTCCTGAGCTGTGATGAGTCGGATAGGACAATATGCGTTCATTCCTCTGCATTGTCATTACACCCGGCGGCACCAAGGTTAAGCTTCGTACCAGCCTCTGAAGTCTGGACCCCGCCTAACTCGCTCGAACCCCCGGGAATTATGTTCCAGAGCTAGAGAGTAGTGTTGCACTCTCAGCCTAGAGAATGTACCGGCTCAGGTCCTGGTCCTTGGCGATCCCCTCGACCGCCTTGCGCACGTAGTTGGCATCCACCACGAAGCGGTTCCGGCCATCCTTGGCCCACTCCGGCGCTTCGAAGCTGACCTCGTCCAGCACCCGCTCCATGATGGTATGCAACCGCCGCGCGCCGATATCTTCCGTGTTCTCATTCACGCGGAACGCGAAGTTGGCGATCTCTTCAAGCGCCTCGGTATCGAACCCGAGATTGATTCCCTCTGTATCGAGCAGCGCAATGTACTGCTTCACCAGCGACGACTTCGGCTCGGTGAGTATCTTGATGAAGTCTCCGATAGTCAGCGACTTCAGCTCCACGCGGATGGGAAAACGCCCTTGCAACTCGGGGATCAGGTCGCTCGGCTTGGAGACGTGAAACGCGCCCGCCGCGATGAACAGAATGTGGTCGGTGCGCACCATGCCGTAGCGCGTATTCACGGTCGTGCCCTCGACGATAGGCAGGATGTCGCGCTGCACGCCCTCGCGCGAGACATCCGGGCCATGGCCGCCCTCGCGCCCCGCAATCTTATCGATCTCATCGAGAAAAACGATGCCCGACTCCTCCACGCGCTCGACCGCCGTCCGGGTCACTGTCTCCATGTCGATCAGCCGCTGCTCTTCTTCCTGGATGAGATATTCGAGCGCCTCGCTCACCTTCATCTTGCGCTTCTTGGTGCGTTGTCCGAAGAGGCCGGGCAGCATGTCTTTGAAGTTCACATCCATCTCTTCGACGCCCTGGTTGGAGATGATCTCGAACTGCGGCATGCTGCGGTCGCGGGTCTCGATCTCGACGATGCGGTCATCCAGCTTGCCCTCCCGCAACTGCTGGCGCAGCTTCTCCCGAGTGCGAGACTGCGAACCGTCCCCCAGAATGATGGGCCCGCCATCCCCATTGCTGGAGGCTGCGGGAATGGTGGGCGGCAATAGCAGATCGAGGATGCGCTCTTCGGCATTCACCTCGGCTTTGTCTTCGATCTCTTCGAGGCGCTCGGCGCGGATCATGTCAATCGCGATCTCCACCAGATCGCGGACGATGGATTCCACGTCGCGCCCCACATAACCCACTTCGGTAAATTTCGAGGCCTCGACCTTGAGAAAGGGAGAGTTCGCCAGCTTCGCCAAGCGGCGCGCGATCTCCGTCTTGCCCACGCCGGTCGGTCCGATCATGATGATGTTTTTGGGCATGATCTCTTCCGCGAGATCAGGCGCGAGCTTCTGCCGCCGCATGCGGTTGCGCAGCGCGATAGACACGGCGCGCTTGGCATCGTGCTGCCCCACCACATACTTATCCAGCTCGGAGACGATCTGCCGGGGCGTCAGCTCATCGAGCGCCAGTTCATTCTCTGCCGCGCTCGCGGGTAAATAAATTGCCATGAAGCCATTATTTCACCTTGCGCGGCCACGTCCTACGAGAACGCGGACCATTCATCTGTTATTGCGAGTCGATCCGCACCTGCGCAAAGCCCAGCGAATGGAGCAGCGCGGTGATGCTGTTCCCGGCGTTCTCAGTCGCGTTCCCCAGTATTCCATCCTGCAGCGCCGCCGCGGTCAACTGCTCTTCCGCATGGCGGCGCGCCTCCGATTCCAACTGCGGATCAGGAGTGGAAAATAGCCCGGTATCGCGGGAATAGACGCGGGTGCGCTGATTGTCGAGCCGGGTGGTAAATATCTGCGCTTTGGGAAGTTTGATGGTCACGCTACGGTCGTGCACGGAGACATCCTGCGACTGAAGTTGGCCCAGGTCGATGCCCGCGATCACGTCTCCGTGCACAATCAGGAGGATACGGTCGCCGGCCAGAGAAGGCGGAAGCAATTCGTAAGTGTGTTCGGTGGTAACGATCTGGTCGAGCGTGTACACCACCGATTCGAGCCGTTGCAGGCTGCGGATTTCGCGCACCACGGTGGAATCGGTGAGCGTGGTCTTCGCGCCAAAACCAAACTTTTGGAGCGCAGAGGGCAGCAATATACGGACGGAGAGGGCGGCAATCAGGAGACCGAGCAGCAGCCCCAGGAAGATCCACGCGAAGGGACGCGGCCTGCGAACTTGGGCGGGCGTGGTCACACTTTGGCTTTGGCTTACGTCTGGCATCCTGGATGAAGGATAATCTTTCCAGGAAGCAGATGGGCTTCAAATAAACATGTCGTACCAATATCTCGTGGTTTATGAAAAATCTTCCGACGGCTGGGGCGCTTACGTGCCTGATCTTCCCGGCCTCGGCGCCGTCGGAGATACGCTTGAAGAGGTGCAGCAGCTTATACGCGAGGGCACAATGCTTCACCTTGAGAGCCTAAAGGAGCATGGAGAACCAATACCTAAACCGGCTGCCAAATCAGATTATATGAATGTGGATATTTTGCTGTCGGCGTAGAACATCACTGCTCAGGGCGGCCCGTTTTATAATCTTTTCATGGCTCTTCACATTGACAATCCGGAAGCCGATCGTCTGGCAAAAGCTCTCGCGACGGCCACCGGCGAGGATACTGTTTGCGCGGTTGTCACCGCCCTGCGTGAACGCCTGGAACGAGTCACTCCCACGCGGCGAAATCGCGACGGCTTGGCGGATAAGCTCAACGAGATTGCAATGCGGTTTGCGGCTCTTCCTACGATTGACAATCGCAGCGAAGATGACATCCTCGGCTATGGACCCGACGGTCTTCCCCACTGATGGTCATCGATACTTCAGCTATAATCGCAATCTTTTTGAATGAGCCTGAACAGAAAGAATTTCATAGAAGCTCTTGCAGCGGAAGCGGTGCCTTTATTGTCATCAGTGAGCCTGGTCGAAGCATGCATGGTACTGAGATCGAGAAAGAAAGCAGATCCGTGGAACGAACTTGAAGAGTTTATGGAAGAGGCCGGTATTCGTGTGGTTTCCGTGGACGCTCAACAGGCGAAGCTGGCCCACACTGCATTTATGAGATTTGGCAAAGGCCAGCATCGCGCATCTCTCAATCTGGGCGATTGCTTTTCCTATGCGCTGGCAAAGTTTGTAGATCAACCACTGTTATTCAAAGGCAATGATTTTAGCCAAACCGATGTGAAGAGAGTTATTTGACCTGCTCTACGTTTTTCCGCGCCGGTTTTCCGATTCCCAGCTCAGCCATGAACTCGCGATGCCGGCCAGCGGGCACAATCGCGTGCAGGTAATCCCAATACAGTGAGGTCAGCTTTGCCTCGTCCAGATACTTTTGCAGCTCGAGCGCTGGGCGACGCACCTCGAAATCTTCCGCCGCCCAGTCATGTTCAATCAGCGGACGGTAGAGGCCATCCACCGCTGCCTGCGCCATCTCCTCGGATCGGGTCTCCTCAATCATCCACACGGCATAATCGTGGATCGCATGAATAATTCTGCCTTCATCGTAGGTGTAGGCGCGGTCGAACTCGCGCTTCAATTCAATCCACAGCCCTGCCGCATCTCTCGCCCTCTCAATTTCTGCCTTGAACTGCGGAAAGCGCTCCTGTGCGACCCGCCGCCACGCGGACATCAGTAGGAATCCTCGCGCAGTTGCGGCAGCGCCTCCTTCGGCGCCGAGTCTGCAAGCAGAGCATCGCGAATCTGCTGCACCCGCTCGCCCATTGCGATCTTGAGCGCCGGCACGCCTTCTCCGGTGACAGCGGAGATAGCAAAGAAGGGCAGCTTGCGGCGCGAGCAATAGCTCTTCAATTTCTTGAGCTTCTCCGGGTTAGCAGCGTCGATCTTAGTCGCGACCACGATCATCGGCTTCTCATCGAGGCCCGCGCCGAACGCCTGCAACTCCGCCATGATGACCTTGAAATCATCCACCGGATCGGGTCTGCCGCTCGCATCCGAAACGTCAATCAAATGGGTGAGCACCCGTGTACGCTCGATATGGCGCAAAAACTGTATGCCCAGGCCGGTGCCGTCATGCGCGCCTTCGATCAATCCCGGGATGTCGGCGACTACGTAGCTTTGCTCATCAGGCAACTGGCCGATGGCGACCACTCCCAGGTTCGGCTGCAGCGTGGTGAAGGGATAGTCCGCGATCTTCGGCTTCGCCGCCGAGATCACGGAGATCAGCGTCGATTTCCCTACATTGGGAAAGCCAACCAGTCCCACATCGGCGATCAGCTTGAGTTCGAGGCGGAGGTGGCGCTCTTCGCCCGGCCTCCCCGGCTCCGCTTCGCGCGGGGCCTGATGGGTGGAGGTGGCGAAGTGCTGGTTGCCGCGTCCGCCGCGTCCCCCGCGGGCGATCACGATGCGCTGGTCGGGCAGCACGAAATCATGCACCCGCTCGCCCGTCTCGTCGTCAAAGATCACCGTGCCGACGGGCACTTTGAGCACCATGTCCTGGCCAGTGACGCCGGTGCAGTTGGAGCCCTCTCCATGGCGTCCGCGATCGGCCTTGTATTCAGGATTGAAGCGGAAGTGGACCAGCGTGTTGTGCTGCTCGCTCGATTTCATGATGATGCTGCCGCCGTGGCCGCCGTCCCCGCCCGAGGGCCCTCCGCGGGGCACGAATTTCTCGCGCCGGAAGGCCACGCATCCATTGCCCCCGTCGCCTGCCTTGATCCTGATCTTTGCCTGGTCGATAAACATGTCTATCTCCAGTCTATTTGCTGGGCGGGCTGTGTGCGTGAGGGGGGTGGAGTGCCGACTGCCGGCAGGACGCAACTCAGCATTTCATTCTGGGCCTACGAAAACTATGCTGTCGATTTATGGGCGGGTGGTCGCTGGTAATCGCAGAAGGCGAACACGTTGGTAAGAGCCTGAATCGCGAAATCAAGGTGCTTTTGGGCGTTCTGACGACGGCCGAGAAGAAAGCGCCGTCATCGGCACCCACCGACTCAATATCTGCGGTATCTCTGCCACCAATTTCGCCGCCTCGCCATCCACAATCGCATCTACGAAAAGATCCTGCTCGGGAACGATGGTGACCAGGATGACGGGAACCGAGGAGCTATGGCTGTGGACGAGGTTTGTCAGGGCGCGCCGGCTATCCGCCGGGACGGAATGGCACACAATCACCAGATCGTAATCCCCCGCGAGAAACATCCTCACGGCTTCCGGAACCGAGCTGGCGGGCACAATGCGCAGTCCGGTGCGGCGCAGCACATCGGTGCGGGTGGACAGTAACATCGCATCGGCGCCGACGTGCAGAGCAACAATCGAAGAATCTGAACCCATGCTGTCACCCGGGAGTTTGCAGTCCGCCAGACGCGATTGCACCTTCAGGCGGCTGCGACTATTTTTCTTCTTTCCCGCGCTGCTGTCGGTACGTAAAAGAACACGCGAAACGGTTTATCGCGGGTTGCTGGAGGGGCTAGTGTAATAAGCCTGTTCCGTTGGAGCGTGCCTCCGTGGTATAAACCAACGTAATACCTCGGTGTTACCACGGGAATGGAGCGCGGATTGACCGAATCACGATCAGGAAAGAGGTTCCCCCTGCAACTGCCGATCCGGGTTGCCGGCACAGACGGCGTCACCCGGAACGTCAGCGCCGCCGGTATCTATCTCGATGCCGCCGCCGACGTCTCGGTGGGCGCCGAGATTCAATTCGATCTGACTTTGCCGGCCGCCGTGGTGGGCGGCGATTGCGATGTGCATGTGATGTGCACCGGACACGTCGTACGCGTGGAAAAAACTAATACCAGAGACAAAGATAAAATCCAGGATCCAGATCAAACTAACGATCGAGGCAAGGGCAAAGTCGGCCGCTCCCTCGAAGCTCAGGCTGGTCTTGCCTGCGTAATCGATCGCTACAAGATGACGCGGGCGGAAAAATCATGCTGAAGATCATTCTCGCCGACAATCAGGCCATCTTTCGCGCCGGCGCCGCCAAAGTCCTCGCCGTCGAAGACGATTTCCGCATCGTTGCCCAGTGCGACAGCGCCGACAAGATGCGCGCCGGCCTGGAAAATTTTCGCGCCTCCGTGCTCATCCTTGCCACCTCTCTCAAGACTGATCTGCCCTCGATCCTGGAATGCGCCGCGCGCGTCAAAACCCGCGTCATTCTGGTCGCCGATGCGATCGAAATACCCGGCAGCTACACTCCCATGGGCGTCTCCGGCTTTGTCTATCGCAATATCAGCGGGCCGTTGCTGGTGGAATGCGTGCGCAAGATCGCGCGCGGCGAGAGCTGGGTGCAGAACCTCTCCGCCAGCCCGGAATTCAATGAGGCGGACATAGTCGGAGCAAGGGTGCGCGACCGCCTCACCGCCAAAGAACTGCGCGTCGTGGCGCTCATCGTGCAAGGCTTCAAGAACCGGGAGATCGCCAGCCGGCTCAGCACCAGCGAGCAGGTGGTGAAAAACTATCTGCGCAGCGTGTATGACAAAATCGGCGTCTCCGACCGCCTGGAGCTGGCGCTCTTCACCATTCATCACCGCATTCTGGCCGAAGCCGCGGCTTCGATTGCCGCCAGCGCCCACGGCCTCGGACTGCACGAGACCGCCGCCGTCGGAGAGTAGCTGCTGCTAACGGCTGGCGCTCTGGTCTTGATCTCGGCTGGAATTTTTGACCCCGGGATCGGAAGTGGGCAAGGCGTTCTTTTCCCCGCTGCGCAGTAGCTCATTCACAATCGTCACCAGCTCTTCGGGATTCACCGGCTTCTCCAGATACAGGTCCGCCAGCGGTTCCGCCGCCTGAAACGCCTCCGCGACGTAGCCGGAGACCACCACCACCGGCATCGAGGAGTGGTCCTTCGCCGCCTGCACTACCGCGCGTCCGTTGGCGTCGCCCAAACGCCAATCCGTCACCACCGCGTCATAGCTGTTGTGCTGCAGCTTGTCGATGGCGTCCTGTGCCGAGGTGCACGCGGTCACCTGATGCCCCGCCGTCTCCAGAATGGCGCACTTCAAAGTCACGATGTGCGGCTCATCGTCCACACAAAGAATATTGGCCATGTTGCCCTCAAGGCGATTCGCCCGGCGGAGTAATCTCTACGCCAGACGCTGCCCTCACATACTAACTCAGAGCACCCATGCGCCCGCAAGTTAACCTCAGACCAGCTTCTCACCTATCGATTTTGCCTGAGTGAACAGGTAAAGATAGTCGGGGCCGCCCGCCTTCGAATCGGTGCCGGACATGTTAAATCCGCCAAAGGGATGCGCCCCCACCATCGCGCCCGTGCTCTTGCGGTTGATGTAGAGGTTGCCCACATGGAACGCGCGTTTTGCCAGATCGATCTTGTCGCGATTGTGGGTATAAACGGCGCCCGTCAATCCGAATTCCGTATTGTTGGCGATGCGCAATCCGTCGAGGAAATCCTTGGATTTTATAATCGCCAGCACCGGACCGAATATCTCCTCCTGAGAGACCCGCGCCTCGGGCGGAACATCGGCGATCACCGTCGGCTGGATATACCATCCCTCGCCCGCCACCCGCGCTCCCCCGGCGATCACCCGTCCCTCGCCGCGTCCAATCTCGATGTATTTGAGGATGGTATTCATTGCGCTCTCGCTGACCACCGGTCCGGCATAAAAATTCTCTGCCGGATCGCCCTGCTTGATCTGCGATACCCGCTCCCGCAGCCGCTCTACGAATACGTCATAGACCCGCTCATCCACAATCGCGCGCGAGCACGCCGAGCACTTCTGTCCGTTAAAGCCGAACGCGGAAACCGCAACGCCCTCGACCGCCGCATCCAGATCGCTGTCCGCGTCCACGATGATCGAGTCTTTGCCGCCCATCTCCAGAATGGTGCGCTTGATCCATATCTGCCCCGGCTGCGCCTTTGCCGCGCGCTCGTGGATATCGAGACCGACCTCCTTCGATCCGGTAAACGCGATGAACCGCGTCTTGGGATGGCCCACGATCGCATTGCCAAAGCTCGCGCTCGATCCAGGACAGAAATTCACCACCCCATCCGGAATCCCCGCCTCGGCCAGCACGTCGATAAAACGCGCCGCTATGGTCGGCGATTCGCTCGAAGGCTTGAGGATCACCGTGTTGCCCGCCACCACTGCCGCCGACGTCATCCCCGCCATGATCGCGAAAGGAAAATTCCACGGCGAGATCACCGCCCCTACTCCCAGCGGAATATATCTCAGCTCATCGAACTCGCCCGGCATTTGGATCGGCGGTTCCGAGCCGGCGAAGCGCAGCGCCTCGCGCGCATAAAACTCCAGAAAATCAATGGTCTCGCAGACGTCCGCATCCGCCTCGCCGAAATTCTTACCCACCTCATACACCATCCACGCGCAGAACTCATATTTGCGCTCGCGGATGATCTCCGCCGCCCGCAGCAGCAGCGACGCCCGCTCTTCCGTCGAAACCTGCTTCCACGTCTCAAACGCTTTGAGCGCCGCCTGCATCGCCTTCTCCGCGTGCTCCGCTTCCGCCTTCTGATGCACGCCCACCACCTCGCTCGGCTTCGCGGGATTGGTGCTGGTGATCTTCCCCTGAGTGCGCAACTGCTCGCCCCCGATGATCAGGTTGTACTCCCGCCCCAACTGGCTCTTTACGTCGGCAAGCGCATTCTCCATGCGCCGCCGGGCCGCGCCGTCATGCACAAAATCGGTGAACGGTTCGTTCTTGAACTCGCCTTTGGGGTGCATCAACTTGATACCGGAGTAAGCAGCCGTAGCCATGATCATTTCCTCTCGTTAAGCTCTATTTTAACAGCCCACGGCAGCGCCCCTGGCACTCTTTAAGCGCGGTGAGTTAATGGTTGACTAGCTCTCAATTCGCGACTGTAATCATCCTTGGAGAGCGAGATTGCACGTTATTAGCCGGAAAAAGCTGCTGGAAGTGTCCACACAGCACGGCGATATAACGGGTCCTCTGGATGTCTGGTATCGCTTGGTCAAGAAGGGCGGATTGGAGATCGCTTGAGGACGTGCGGCGAATTTTCCCTTCAGCGGATGCGGTAGGAAAGTTCACCGTCTTTAATCTCAAGGGAATGAATACAGACCAATCGCCGAAATCAACTATCGCTTTGGACGCATTTATGTCCGGCATGTACTCACCCATTCCGAATATGACAAAGAAGGCTGGAAATAATGAGCGCCATACCCACCAACCCTGCTTACGCCGAATTGCTTGTCAAATTTCCTCCCAAGGTGATTCGCACCGAAGAAGAGAATGAACACTT
>JBDTLH010000211.1:0-3019 GCA_039934875.1 Acidobacteriaceae bacterium
CAATGCAATCGCCGTCGTCCGCAGCCCATTGCAAATACGATTCAGCATAGACCGCGCCGCTTAGATGATTGTGCAGGTCACCGCCCTTCGGCATCGCCCTCAGAAAATTGCGCAGGCGCAACGGATCGGCCTTAAGCGCCTGCATCTCCCGCGCAGTGCGCGCCTCGCCGCCCTTTGCCGCAGAACGCGACGTCGCGGAAAGAGCAGTCGAGGCGACCACGGTCAGAAGAGCGATTAAGGCTTTTACACGCATCGGTAAGAATGTAGCACGTTGCAATCGCGCGCCTAAATCTAAAGTCTATGGCCTCTCTCCTTGACAGCCTAGGAGAACCGCATTATCCTCTCCTAGACATACAAGGAGAGAACACAATGGGCGCAAAAGAATTCGAACTGCTGCAAGGCACCCTCGACATGCTCATCCTGAAAGCCGTATCGCTCGGCCCGCTGCACGGCTACGGAGTCCTCCTCCGCATTCAGCAGATCTCCGGCGAGCGTCTTGAGATTCAGCAAGGCTCCCTCTATCCCGCGCTCTACCGCCTCGAACATCAAGGCTGGATCGCTAGCGAGTGGGGCGAATCCGACAACAAGCGCAAAGCCAAGTACTACCGCCTCACCGCCGCTGGCAAACGCCAGCTTCACTCTGAAACCAGAAAATGGAACCGCATGTCGGAGCTGATGGCAAGCATCCTCAGCACCAGCCCGGAGGAGCTATGACGCCCTTCGCACAACTCCGCTCTTGGCTTCACACCAACCTCCACCGCTCCCGCTTTGAGCAGCAGATGGAGAGCGAACTCCGCTTCCACATCGAGAGCTACGCCGCCGACCTAATGCGCAGCGGCGTTCCCGAAGCCGAGGCGCTGCGCCTTGCCAAGATCGAATTCGGTGGCGTCGAGAGCCACAAGAGTGGCATCCGCAGGTCCCTTGGTCTGCGCTTTTGGGATGAGCTTTGGATCGACCTTTGCTACGCCGCGCGCATGTTGCGCAAAAGCCCCGGCTTCACTGCTATTGCCATCCTCTCGCTCGCCCTCGGTATCGGCGCCAACACCATCATCTTCACCCTGGCAAAAGAAGTCTTGTTGCAAGAGCTGGCCGTGCCTCATCCCAACGAACTGCGGCTGCTCTCCTGGAGCCCAGTGGAAAAGGCCCGCATCCGCAACATCTGGGGAGACATGGACCACCACTCCAGCGGTGAGATGACCACCACCTCCTTTTCTTATCCTGTTTTTCAGCAGTTGCGGCAGCAGAACCATTCGCTGCACGACCTCTTTGCCTTTAGCCTGGGATACTTCGACGCCACGATAGAAGGTCATGCCGAGACTGCCGAGGGAGAGTTCGTCTCCGGCAACTATTACCAGCAACTACAAATTACCCCAATCATAGGCCGCCCCATTTTGCCCTCCGACGATGCCGCTCCCGGCGGCGGAACAGTGGCCGTTATCAGCAATGCTCTCTGGGCGCGTCGTTTCGGACGCTCGCCGGACGTGATCGGCAAGACCGTTCGACTCAACCTCACGCCCATCACCATCGTCGGCGTCAATCCGCCAAGCTTTACCGGCGCTTTTAGTCCGCAGAAGTCCCCCGATTTCTTTCTGCCCTTCAGTCTGCAACCGGTGCTTTTGCCCAGAGGAAAGCTTCCTCTGTTGGCTGACCCCGAGACCTGGTGGGTGCAGATCATGGGCCGAATGAAGCCGGGTGTTACAGAGGAATCCGCGCGCGCCTCGCTCGATCTGGCGCTCTCCCAAGCGTTCAGGGCGACCATGCCGGTGAGCGCGGATTCCACGATGCCGCGCCTGAGCTTGACCTCCGGGGCCCATGGATTGAATCATGTCAGCCGCAATTATGACGAGCCAGTCTATTTGCTGCTTGCCCTGGGCGGACTGGTGCTGCTCTTAGCATGTGTCAATCTGGCGAATCTCATGCTGGCGCGGGCTGCCGCAAACCAAAGAGAGATGAGCGTGCGCCTCGCTCTGGGCGCCAGCCGAGCGCGTATCCTGCGCCAGGTGCTCACCGAAAGCCTGCTGCTTTCCATGCTGGGCGGAGCGGCCGGACTCGTGCTCGGATATCTGGGGCGCAATGCCATCCCTCATATTCTCTTTGCCTCATGGATGGACGCCCCCTTCGCAGGCCACTTTGATGGACGCGTCTTCGCCTTCACCGCAACCGTCTCCATGTTGACCGGAGTGCTCTTCGGACTGGGCCCGGCGTGGCAGGCGACACGCACCAACGTCAGCAAAGAACTCAAAGACTCCGCCGCCACCGCGACCGAGAGGCGCAAAGGCTTCGCCGGCAAAGCCATCATCGCCTTTCAGATCGCGCTCTCTTTGCTGCTGGTGATCAGCGCCGGACTGTTTATCCGCACTCTCGGAAATGTCAGCCGCACTGATACGGGCTTCCAGCCGAAAAACCTGCTGCTCTTCCAGATCATTCCTCCAAGAAAAAGCTATCCCGCGCCGAAAGATGTTGCGCTGATGAGACAGTTGGAGGAGCGGTTCAGCGCCGTGCCGGGGGTGGATTCCGTCACCCTTTCCGCGGAGCCTCTCATTTCGGGCATCGCATCGACGGCCACTTTCACCCCCGATGACGCAGAGCAGAAGACCGAGGGCAAGCAGGTCGTATTCGATAACACGGTGGGGGAGAGCTTCTTTTCTACCATGCGTATTCCGCTGATGACGGGACGCAGCTTCAACTCCGGCGACACGGAGACATCGCCGAAGGTCGCGATCATCAATCAGGCGCTGGCCAAGAAGTTCTTCGCGAACCACAGCCCCATCGGTAGGACCTTTCATGAAGGCAGGGGCGAAGGCGATTTCGAGGTGGTCGGGATTTGCGGCGACACCAAGTATTACAACCTGCGCAGCGATCCTCCGCCCACCTTTTATCTCCCCTATCGCCAGCAGAGGGAATTGGCGATCGGCGGAATGACCTTCGAAATCCGCACCAAAGGCGATCCCACCAGCGTCGTCGGCGCGCTACGCGAGGTGGTGCAGTCAGTGGACAAAGACTTGCCCATGGCCGACGT
>JBDTLH010000212.1:0-8305 GCA_039934875.1 Acidobacteriaceae bacterium
TGGAGGAGTGGGCGGAGGCGGTGTAACCGGGGGCGGAGCGGGTGGAGGTGTCCCGCCACCCGTGGGTGAGCTGCTGGAGCCACCGCATCCGCTCAGCGCGAACAAAATCCCCAGGCACAAAAACAGCGTATAGAGCAGATCAATTGTTCTGCCGGTTCGGAGACGGGACATGGGCACCTCGATTACAGCTTGGTTAGGATGCGGGCCACGACGTCGTAGTCGTGGGATTCGGTGATCTGGCAGCGATAGAAGGCGCCGGGTTCGAGGGATTCGCGGTCTCCGAAGTCGTTGATATACACTTTGCCGTCAATCTCAGGGGCGTGCATGATGGTGCGGCCCTCCCAAAGCAGATCGGTTTCTTCACTGGGCCCTTCGATGAGCAGATCGAGTTCGCGGCCGATCCAGCGGCGCTTCAGCTTTCTGGAAATCTGCTTTTGCGCCGACATCAATTTCCTGCGGCGGCGCTCGATCTCGCGTGGTGGCACCTTGAGGTCTGCATCAAGCGAGAATGCCTGCGCGCCCTCCTCATCGGAGTAGCTGAAGACCCCGAGCCAATCGATCTGCGCGGCCTTGACGAAATCTACCAGCTCGTTGAAGTCGGCTTCAGATTCTCCGGGAAATCCGACAATGAAGGAGGTGCGCAGCGTGAGATTGGGAATGGCGGTGCGCATCTTTGCAATGGATTTCAGAAAGATGTCCCCGCTGCCGCCGCGTTTCATGCGCTTCAATACTCCGGCGGAGGCATGTTGCAGAGGCACGTCCATGTAGGAAGCGATTTTATCGTGGCGGGCGATGGTGTCGAGAAGCCGGCCGGTGATCTTATTGGGATAGGCGTAGAGGAAGCGGACCCAGCGCAGGCCTTCTATTCCCGCAAGGCGTTCGAGCAGCAGCGCAAGACCGTCTTTGATGCCGAGGTCTTCGCCGTAGCAGGTAGTGTCCTGGCCGATGAGAGTGATCTCGCCGACGCCGCTTGCGGCGAGGTGACGGGCTTCAGCGAGAACGGATTCAAAGTGCCGGGAGCGGAACTTGCCGCGCAGTTGGGGGATGATGCAGAAGCTGCACGGATGATCGCAGCCCTCCGCGATCTTCAAGTAAGCCGAGGTTTTGCCGGTGGAGAGCAGGCGCGGTGTGTGCTCGTCCATCAAATAATTAGGGAGACTGGCAATGGCGCCGTCCCAGCTTTCGCGGGAGAAGCGCCCATCACGCTCGCGGGCATCGCCTTCGGGACGCGAATGGACGTGGACGGCGGAGGGCGCGCGATCCACCAGGATGTTGAAGGGCGAGGGTGGCTGCGCGATGGCGGCTTGGGGCGCGGAGACGCCGGCGGCTTCCAGTATCTGATTCAACTCGCCGGTGCCGACGACCGCATCGACCTCGGGAATGTTTTTCTGGATCTCGGAGCGATAGCGCTCGACCAGGCAGCCGGCGACAATCAGCCTTTGCGCGCGGCCCCCGGCGGAGACCTTGTGCCGCGCCATTTCGAGGATGGTGTCAACGGATTCTTGTTTGGCGGAATCGATGAAGGAGCAGGTGTTGACGACGATCACGTCAGCATCTTCGGCGGAGGTGGTGATCTGGGCGCCGGCGCGGTGCAGCAGTCCCATCATGACTTCGCTGTCCACCAGATTCTTAGGGCAGCCTAGGGAGACGAAGCCGATTTTCCTTCGCTCAACGAACCCTTCGCGAGGAGCTTCCGCAAGCGCTGCAGATTGGACTTCAGAGGGCATGCAATCCCTCTATTTTAGCAGCTTTGAGTTGGATTCAGCCGCGCGTCGATGGCTGCTTTGGCGCGCGCCATGACTTCGTCAAACGGAAGCTGGGTGGAATCAATGGTGATCGCATCGGAGGCGGCAATGAGCGGAGAGATGGCGCGGGTGCGGTCACGCTGATCGCGCTCGCGCATTTCATCGGCAAGGGCGCGCACGGCGGGAGCGTCGGGACCAGGATGCGGCTTGGCTGCCTCAACCGCCGCGGCTGATTTATAAGTCTGTTGATAGCGGCGGTTGCCCCGCACCTCGGGCGCGGCGTCGAGAAATATCTTAACATCGGCATGGGGAAATACCGCAGTGCCTATATCGCGGCCTTCCATGACCACCCCGCCCTGCTTGCCCATCTCGCGCTGGCGGGAGACCATCCAGGCACGGACTTCGGGATGTACGCTGACCCGGGATGCGGCCTCAGTCACATCTTTCTCGCGAATGCGATTGGAGATATCAACGGTGTCGAGAATCACGCGGTTGCCGTCCACGGTGGGCTGCAGCTTGATGGAAGAATGGGCGGCCAGAGCGCAAAGCGAAGAACCATCGTCCACCGAGATGTCGTTCTCGATGGCTTTGAGGGCCAGGGCGCGATACATAGCGCCCGTTTCGATGTTGAGGTAGCCGTAGTGGCGTGCCAAGCGGGAGGCAAGCGTGCTCTTGCCTGCTCCGGCGGGGCCGTCGATGGCAATGATCAGACCTCGAGCGGCATCAACCATGGTGGCGGCTCCGGGCCGCGGGGCCCGACACGCGCTGCGGGCGCGACGCTCTTCGCGTAACTAAAGCGGGCTTGCCGATGGGCAGCGGAGCGGTTTCCGCCAATTGCAATAGCCGCTTCGCACCGGCTGAAACGGCGGGAAGCGACAGCACCTCGCGCGCGTTCACCAGGACCTTGAGGGTTTCGGCGACGCGACTGCGGGAGGCGAAGTGGCCGACGAAGTCTTCGATCTCTTTATCTTCCGCCGCGACCACTGCGACCAGATAGCGCGAGACAATCGCGGAGAGCGCTTCCGGCGCGGACATCAGGGCGCCTTGCCGCGCCGCTTCGGGGGCCCACTTAGAGGTCAGGTCCCAGGATGCGCCGCGCTCAGGCGAATAATCCACGCGCGTGGTCTTGAGGATGGACCATAACTCGCTGAGCGCGCGATCTAGACCGGCATCGGAGATGGAGGAGAACTCCCCCTGTAATTCCGCCTTGGTGGATGCGCCATTTTTGGCAATCGTTTTATAGAGTTCAAGCGCGAGCGGAGACACTTTGCGGGTTCCGGTGAGCTTGGGTGGCGTCTTCGGGGTCTTATCCCCGACTAAAGCGTAAAAATACGGAAACAACTGCGCTGAGATCAGCAGCGGGCCCTCGTCAAAGATGTTGGACTCGAATGCCGCACGCTCGCGCAGCAGGCGCACCATCAATTCAGTGGCAGGTGTGGCGCGAGGATCGGCAAATGCGATCTGCGCATAGGGCAGCCCCTGATCGGTGCCTGCGTAAGCGCCGATGAAGGTCGGCAGGGGCGCGGCGAAGGGATGACGCAGCGGGTACATCAGGCAAAATCCGACCTGATTCATGAACTCACGCGCGTCCTCGATGGTGCGGACCGGGTTCGCGGCGATGTGAAAGCGCTGCCGCCGCGCATCTATGAGTTCCTGCTCGGTCATCGTTATGGGTCTGTTCGATGATAACAGTCTGACGGAGTGGCTATGCGCAATACATCAAGATGCCATGGAAAGCCGCTTGAGAGCGTCGAGCGGTACGGTAATAGGAACAAAAAAGCTCGCGGGGTAGAGATAGTCTTCGCCGGACTCGTCGATTACCCGAATGAGCTTTTCCTCTTCTTCCGTCGGCGTAGGTGCAAGCCGACGATAGATTTTCCAAAGCTCAAGCGATTCACTATCTCCTTCGTTTTCTACACACAATACAAATTCATTCATGAAATCAACCTCTTGACCTTCATTTGACGCTTACCGATTCCGTGACATTCATACCAATGGAGTTCAGCCCACCTGACTCGATCACTCTCATATTTTACTTGGGCTACTCCCTTTTTCTTTTTCCAATTTCTCTTCCCGTAAAGCTTCTCAAGAAGAACTTTGTCGTGAACGCCGGTTCCTTCCGCAATGGTTTCAATCTCTTCGATTTCGTCACGATTGTAAATCGCACTGGGCAGATTAGCGGATTCATTGCTACAGGTCGAGAGAGTATTGCTCACACCACCATGACTTCCTGATACTCGCCAAAGACCCCGCGTAGCGTATTGGAAATCTCGCCGACAGTGCAGTTGCTCTCGACGGCTTCGAGGATGACGGGCATCAGGTTGGCGCTGCCTTTCGCCGCATCCTCGATCTGTTTGAGCGCAGCGGCCCACTTGCGCGGACCGCGCTTAGCTCTCAGCGCTCGAACCCGCTCAATTTGCGCCCGCTCGAGCGCCGGATCGATGCGTTGGATATGCTGCACGTCTTCCGTATCTAACTGGAAGCGGTTGACGCCGACGACAATCTGCTCCTGGCTGTCCACATCTTTCTGGAATGCGTAAGCGGCGTTTTGTATCTCCTGCTGGATAAATCCGCGCTCCACAGCGGCAATGGCGCCTCCCATGGCATCAATCTTCTGGATATAGGCATGGGCAAGCGCTTCAAGTTCGTCGGTAAGCGACTCGACGTAATAAGAGCCAGCCAAGGGGTCCACCGTCTGCGGAGCGCCGCTCTCGTAAGCGATGATCTGCTGGGTGCGGAGGGCGATGCGTGCGGCTTTTTCCGTCGGAAGTGCGAGCGCCTCATCGAAGCCGTTGGTATGCAGCGACTGGGTCCCGCCCAGCACCGCGGAGAGCGCCTGAATGGAGGTGCGCACAATGTTGATCTCCGGTTGTTGCGCGGTCAGCGTAGAACCCGCCGTCTGGGTATGAAAGCGCAGCATCATGGACTTGGAGTTCCTGGCGGCGAAGCGCTCTTTCATGATGTGCGCCCACATGCGGCGCGCGGCGCGGAACTTTGCCGCCTCTTCAAAGAAGTTGTTGTGCGCATTGAAGAAGAAGCTCAGCCGCGGAGCAAATCGGTCCACCTCCAGCCCGGCATTTAAGGCAGCCTGGACATAGGCAATGCCGTTGGCAAGAGTGAATGCGATCTCCTGTGCGGCGGTGCAGCCCGCCTCGCGCATGTGATAGCCGGAGATGGAGATGGGGTTCCACTCCGGCACCTGCTCATTGGCGTAGGCGAACATATCGGTGATGACCCGCATCGCGTGCCGCGGCGGATAAATGTAAGTGCCGCGCGCGATGTATTCCTTCAGAATGTCGTTTTGCACGGTGCCGGAAAGCTTGCGCACCTCCGCGCCGTTCCGCTTTGCCACCGCGATGTAGAGCGCAAGCAGAATCGAAGCGGTCGAATTGATGGTCATCGAAGTAGAGATTTTTTCGAGGTCAATGTCCGCGAACAGCCGGTCCATGTCTTCGACGGAATCGATGGCGACCCCCACATTGCCCACTTCGCCGAGCGCCATCGGGTCATCGGAATCGTAGCCGATTTGGGTGGGAAGATCGAAGGCGACGGAGAGTCCCGCGGTCCCATTCGCCAGCAGAAACTTGTAACGCTTGTTCGACTCCTCGGCATCGCCCATGCCGGCATATTGGCGCATGGTCCAGAGCGGCCCGCGATACATATTGGGCTGCACACCGCGGGTGAAGGGAAATTCACCGGCGTTCCCGAGCCGGCTGCCGTAATCGAAGCCGGAGTGCTCCAGGTCGGATGGCCCATACTGCTGATTTACAGGGATTCCCGAGCTGGTCTCAAGCCGCACTGGGGATTTTTTATGTTTAGCTTCGTCCGTCATGGGTTAAGCCCGTTTCAACCTGCGCGCGCGCCAGAAGCTGGAGGCGGCAAACCAGGCGAAGAGCAACAACGCCAATGCGCAGGCGCCAATGCGCACGCCGGAATTGTCGGTTATGCGGCGATTTTGATATTCATGCCATAACTGTCCGCCCAGAGAAAAAGCGAAGATGCCACAGAGCAGACCTATGACTTCGAGCCACAAAATTTTTCCTGCGCGGGCGGTGGCCCGCAGGGTAGAATCGGCGGCGGAAATTCCACCCCGGACATAGCGGTTGCCCATCGACTTCTTGCCGATGACCCGGCCTGCCGCACGGGCTAAATTTCTATTGCTTTTGTCTTTGTTTTGGCCCACTCTCATCAGTCTAGCAGCGAGTTTAGCAGCGCGGAGACCCGCCAGCGCATCCAACAGGCCATGCAGCCGGGAGCAATGCCTTGAATTCCAAACTGAAGCAACTTATGAAGGAGTTGGGCGACACCATCAACTCTACTCTCTCCGAATCGGAACAGATCGCGGACGTGATCACGCGCATCAAGCAACAGGATTATGACGTTTTTCTAGTGCTCGAAGCGACCATTGGGTTCAACAAGCGCGACGAAGGGCTGGCGCTCGCGAAGGCGGAGGACGCGGAGTCCGGAGCGCGCGACCCGGAGTTCACCGTCAATGCGCAGGACGCGCGCTTCCTGCGCTCGCTGCGTATCTCCTTTGAAGAGCCTCCCTCCGACCAGCGGCGGAACGCCTGAAACCCGTGTTAGCATCCAATTTCGTTGCCTGTAACCGACTTCGTGGAGAGGACCCAAGTTCATGAAAGATACGCTCGGAGTTCTGCTGGCCGGCGGGGCGGGGGAGCGGCTTTTTCCGCTTACGCGCGATCGCGCAAAGCCCGCGGTGACCTTCGGCGGCAGCTACCGCATCATTGATATCACGTTATCAAATTGCGTCAACTCCGATCTGCGGCGCGTGTATATTCTTACGCAGTACAAGGCTTTGTCGCTCAATCGCCATGTCCGCGAGGGATGGGGATCGATTGTGGCGCAGGATCTGGGCGAATTCATCGAAGTGCTGCCGCCCATGAAGCGCGTGGGCGATGAGTGGTACCAGGGAACCGCGGACGCGGTTTACCAGAATATTTATTCTATTGGGTCGGAGCAGCCCAAGCGCGTGCTCATCCTCTCCGGCGACCACATCTACAAAATGAACTACGAGATGATGCTGCGCAAGCATACGGAGTCTGGAGCGGACGTGACGCTGGCGACCATCCCCATTGACCCGAGCGAGACCTACCGCTTCGGTGTAGTGGACGTAGAGGCGAGCGGACGGGTGATCGCGTTTGAAGAGAAGCCGAAGGAGACCAAGCTGCGCTCTCCCTGGGATGACACCAAGGTGGACGGCTCCATGGGAGTTTATCTCTTCAACACCGATGTGCTGCTGCCCGCGCTGCTGAAAGATGCGGAGGACCCGGACAGCACCCACGATTTCGGCCACGATATCTTGCCCAAGATACTGCTCGATTACAAGATTTACGCCTACAACTTCGTGGACGAGAACCGCAAAGAGGCGCTCTATTGGCGAGACGTGGGGACCCTCGAGGCCTACTACGAAGCGAACATGGACTTGATCGCGATCACGCCGGTATTCAATCTTTATGACAAGGCGTGGCCGCTGCGCACCCATCAGCGGCAGTATCCGCCGGCGAAATTTATCTTCGGAGAGCCGGGACGCACCGGGATGGCGATCAATTCGATTGTGGGTAACGGATGCATCATCTCCGGCTCGGTGGTGAGAAACAGCGTACTCTCGAACGATGTCCGTGTGAATTCCTATGCTGAGGTGGAGGCGAGCATTGTCTTCAGCCACGTGAATATAGGGCGTCACTGCCGCATTCGCCGGGCGATTATCGACCGCGATGTTCACATCCCGGAGGGCAGCGTCATCGGGTTCGACCTGGAAGAAGACCGGCGCAACGGTTATCACGTAGCGGAAGAAAATATTACGGTGGTGACCCGCGACCACTCATTGTTTGAGAACCCCATCAGCGCGGATTTCTTTGGCAGCGAATGAGGAGCGGTCTCAGGTTTCCAGTTTCAAAGCAAAGCTGGTCCTTACCAGATGACGGGGACCGCCTTTGATTCCTGGATTCTGGCATCCGCGGTAACTAGCAGTAATCCTTCAACGATAGCGGTGGCCCCGATGATGCGGTCCATCGGGTCTTTAGGATAGTTTTCGGGGAGCGTCGTTGCCTTCATCGCGATGGTTGCGGTAATTGGTTTGTTGACAAATAACGTCTCGACTTGCTTCAAAAAAGACTCCAGAGAACGATTCACACTGACTCGGCCTTTGGTCACGACATTCGCCAGTTCATAGAATGTTACGCTTGAAATCGCGATCCCTTCGCCGCTGGCTCTAGCCTGTTCGATAGCAGCATTGGCATTTTTTGAAATGCGTTCCGGGTCAAGCGCCAGCCAGAAGACGATATGCGTGTCCACCAATATCAAACCGCGTCTTCCCAGTCTTCAGGAGGAACAATTGGGGAGATGATATCGCCATTGATAGTGCCTTCTCCCACCATGAACCCAAAAATGAGATCTTTCTTCCTCCCTTGTTCTACTGGAACCAGTTTTGCAACCGGCTTGCCATACTTGGTGATCAGGACAGGCTCACGCTTTGCCTTCACTTCATCCATAATGGCGAGGCAGTTTGCTTTGAACGCTCCGGCGGCAACGGTTTTCAT
>JBDTLH010000213.1:0-9007 GCA_039934875.1 Acidobacteriaceae bacterium
ATTGCGACATGAGCATCGCTAACCATGTCATCCAGTGCGAGGGCTTTGTTTGCCGCCTCCCTGGCCAAAGGAATGTTAACTCTGGGGTCCTCCGTAGCTCGGTCACCTAGAAGGTAGGTGTCCGCCAGACCTGCGTAAGCCTGGGCATAGTGGGGGTCTATCGCAATCGCCTTGTTGAAGCTCTGGCGTGAGAGCAATACCGCGGCGGGCGTCCACTGCTCTAAGAAAGACTGCCCACGCAGATAGAACTGGTAGGCTTCAGGATCAACCGCCCGGGCGCTGGAGAGGCGTGTTCGGTCTTGCGGGGTGAGAGCGACCCCGACCTCGCGAGCGATGGCTCCCGCCACTTCCTCCTGCAAGCTCAGCACGTCGCGCAGGTCCCGGTTGTAACTCCCCGCCCACAAGTCGTGGTCCCGGGGCCCGTCTATCAATTGCGCGGTGACCTTCACCCGGTCTCCTGAGCGCTCCACAGAGCCGTCAATGATCCCGTCCACGTTCAGCTCTTTGGCGATCTCGGGCGACGTCTTGGTGGTGTTCTTGTAACCCCGCACCGAGGTCCATGAGATCACCCGGAGCTTGCTGATCTTGGTCAGCGTGTTGATCAGCTCCAGAGTGGTCCCGTCAGCAAAGTATTCCTGGCCGGGATCTCCCGATAGGTTCTTCAGTGGAAGCACCGCCAGGGAATGGATCTCCGGAGCGGCCACTGCGGCGGCGCGGTCGGCAGCGCGTGCATTGAAACTGTGCCGGAGCCACCACGCAAACCCCAGGACGAGCAGCAGTACCAGCGCCAGGGCGGTCGCCCGAACCGCTCGATTTGGCTTTGGCTCTAGTTTTGAATCCGGCTTTGCATTTGGGCCCGGGCCAACTTCCGTTTCTAAAGTTGCTGGGCCGCGGCCGGAATCGCTGTGCCGCTTTAGGCGGCGTAAGTCTGTGCGGATCTCCGATGCGCTTTGGTAGCGCATGTTCGGGTCTTTTTCCAGGCACTTCTCAATGATCTCCTGCAGCTTGGGTGGGACCTCGGGATTCAGTTGCAGCGGAGGGGTGGGGTCGCGGTGCAAGATGGCATCGTAAATTTCAGCGGCGGCCTTGCCGCGGAAGGGCTGGACCCCAGTGGCTGACTCATAGAGTGTTGTTCCGAAAGAGAACAGATCGGTGCGCGCGTCCAGTTCTTTGCCCAGGGCCTGCTCGGGCGACATGTAGGAGTAGGTCCCGAGCGTCACTCCGGGCGTGGTCGCGGCGGCGGGAGAAGACATCTCCGTGGTCGTGAGTGCGCCTTCCGCTGGCGCCAGTTGCTTGGCCAAGCCAAAGTCCAGTACCTTGGCCCGGCCATCTCTGGTAGCGAAGATGTTTGCCGGTTTAATATCGCGATGGATGATGCCGCGCGCGTGCGCCGCGGCCAGGGCGTCCGCAACGTCGTCGCCGATGGCGAGAACGCGCTCTATCGGCAACCGTTTGCCGGAGATCAAATGATTCAACGGCTGGCCCTCCAGCAGCTCCATGGCGATAAAGGGCTGGCCCTGGTGCTCATCTATTTCATAGACCGTGCAGATGTTGGGATGGTTGAGCGCCGAAGCCGCGCGGGCCTCGCGGCGGAAACGATCCAGCGCGGCGGTATCACGGGCCAGCAAGTCGGGCAAGAACTTCAAGGCCACCTTGCGCCCCAGCTTAAGATCGTCGGCCTGGTACACCACGCCCATGCCACCCGCGCCGAGGCGTCCGGTCACGCGGAAATGGCTTACGATAGTGCCCGCCTCAAGGTCGGTTTCAGGTCCCATTTGTCGCCTGCTCATCTGTTGGGCAGCCACTTCAAAGGCGGGAGTTTCCATAAAGCTCTGCGCCTCGTTGTTATAACCGAGCAGAGACTCCACCTCTTCGCGCAACTCGCGCTGTCCACTATCGCTATCGCTATCAGGGCAAAGTTGGTCCAAGAGCGCGGAACGCTTCCCCGGCTCCGCCCGCAACGCGGAGTGATACAACTGCTCGACCCGGCGCCAGCGATCAGGATCCATTTCGCTCGCCTCGCCCGATCTCGCGGAGCAGCCACGCCCTTGCCATTTTCCAGTCGCGCATCACAGTTTCACACGAAACCGCCAACGCCTCCGCCGTCTCCTCGACGGTCAAACCGCCGAAAAAACGCAGCTCCACTACCTGGGCTTTTCTCGGGTCTACTTCAGCCAGGCTCTTGAGCGCCTCGTCCAACGCCTGCAGACCGGGGTCGAGGTGCCGGGATGAAGATACGGTCAGCGCCTCGTCGAGTGAAAGGTGGACCGCACCTCCCCCACGTTTCTGATATGTCTGCTGGCGAGCAAAATCTACCAGTACCCGGCGCATCAGGCGCGCGCAAATCGCCAGGAAGTGCGTCCGTCCCTGCCAGTTTATCTGCTGAGAGCCAACCAGCCGAATATAAACCTCATGGATAAGAGCGGTGGTCTGAAGCGTGTGCGGGGTGCGTTCCCCCCGCATGTAGCGGTGCGCTGCCCGATGCAGGTCCTGGTATACCAGGTCGCTAAGCTTCTCGAGCGCCAGCTCGTCTCCCGGGTTCCATGCCTGGAGCAGGCCAGTGACTTCACTAGGTTGAACTTCCATACCGCGCTCCTTAAACTCACCAAGCTACATTGACCGCGGGTAACCGCCACGGAAGCGAATATTTTTTTCGCGCTCGATGACAGTTTACGGTCCGGATTCCCGCCTTATTCAGTGTAAGCAGAAAAGTTCGGGCCTTACGAACACACCTGCCATGACCAAGAGAGTAGCTCTTTTGTCTTTGCCATGGGCTGCGCTAAGTGTGGAGAAAACCATCAAGCCACCGTATTCGGTGTATGGAGGAAACATGAAACGCACCACAGTTGTATTGTCGTTGTTGGCGCTGATCGCGTTTACCGGTTGTCAGCAGGCGTTGGGGCCATTGGGACCACGGGAAGTAACATACTCTACGTGGTCATCCGCGCAGAACCTGGGACCAACCATAAACTCAGCATCGAACGACCAACACCCCGCCATTTCTCCCGATGGACTGAGCCTGTATTTCGCGTCAGACCGGCCGGGAGGTGTGTCTGGAAGTCTGGCTAAAACACTAGATCTTTGGGTCGCGCACCGGGACACGTCTAGTTCTCCGTGGGGAGATCCCCAGAATCTCGGTCCCACTGTCAACTCCGTCTACACGGAGTTTGCGCCGAACCTTTCTTTCGACGGTCATTGGCTCTACTTCGGGAGTGATCGTACGGGCGGATGCGGCCTGCGCGATTTTTGGGCTTCGCACCGGAGCGACGTGACCATGGACACCGGAAGTGGCGGTTGGGAGACCCCGGTAAACCTCGGTTGCGCGCTGAACAGCGCTCAATTCGACGATGGCCCTAGTTTTTTCCAGGACCCAACCTCCGGGGCCGTAACCATGTATTTCACCTCACAGAACCGGCCCGGCGGACCGGGTGACTTCGATATTTGGGCAAGCATCCAGCAGAGCGATGGAACGTGGGGAGTTGCCGCAAATGTCGCCGAACTGAACTCCGCCTACAGAGACACGCGTACCGCCATCCGCAATGACGGCCTGGAAATCTATCTGACCTCAAACCGGCCCGGCAGTGAGGTGGACTCTACCAACGCTCCGTCGCTCGATATCTGGGTATCCACGCGAGCCAGCACCTCCGATCCCTGGGGGCCGCCCTCAGACGTGGCAGGAGACATCAACAGTGCATACAGCGATGGCGCACCCGCGATCTCATCCGATGGAACGGAAATGTACTTCTATTCCAACAGGCCCGACGGATCGGGCTTGAACGATCTCTATGTAGTAACGCGAACAAAGATCGTTCATTGATCCCCGCGTGACTCAGCTTGCAGGCAGCACTTCCATACCGCACTCCTGAACTCCCCAAGCTACTTAGTCCAGTTAACGGAAGTGTAAGGAGAAAAACTCGGGCCCTACAGACACCCTACCGTACCACAAGTGTAGCTCTTTGTTATTTGTTAAGGGCTGCGCGAAGTAGGGAGGAAACCATGAACTCACGAGCTAACAACCAGAACACAAATTCCGGACTAGAGTCCGGGGAAGAGAGAAATGAAATGTCAGTCACACATGTATCTTTTAAAAAACTTATCTTAGCTTCAGGCTTGGCCCTGCTGCTCGCCGCCGGCACGACCACTCAGGTGATGGCACAATCCGCAACCTCAGACGCGGCCGCGGCCGAGAGAAAGTGTCCAGAATCGAAATTTGTGGACTGCAGTTTGAAGGGTATTTACGGCTTTGGATACGTCGGGCTCGTCTCCCACGCGCCTATGATTGACAAAATCACTCAATACGATGTATTCGCTAGCGGAGGTATGTGGCACTTTCACGGCGATGGGACTTTTGACGCATCTGATACGTTCGCCGTCGACGGTACCTCGAGTGACCGGCAGTACTCCGGGACCTATTCCATCAATCCCGATGGGACCGGCAATGCCCAGTTCACTGCGGGTGGGCTGACTCACCACCGCAATCTGGTCATCGTCAATGACAGAAAGACGATTGAGTTCATACAGACCAGCGACCAGGGCAACGACGGGCTCGTCGTGGGGACGATGACCAAGCAGTAGGGCTCTAAATCTCGAATTAGAGTGCGGGGTGGGACCCTCCGGTTATTAAGCGTTGTTGAATGTTGGGTGCGCCACCCTGATCTGCGATTCCAAGAGGTCACACTCCTTGATACTGCGGTTTCGGATCCCGCGACCACTGTTCTTGCGAAGGAACCCCTTCCCCCGCGCTTTGCCACCTTGGCGAGACAACTAGAGCAAGCGCTCTACCGCTAACGCGGTCGGCAACAGCCATAAACCTACAAACATTCGATAAGGTTGATCCGCGACAAGCTTTGATGGAGATCGCGAACTTCTACGGGATATTTGTTCCGGCTTCGATACGCTCCATCTGACAGATGCCAGGGCCCTTGCTCGCTGCGCTGGGACCGCAAATCGTTGCGCTCAAATGCCGGAGTCAAAGCCCGACTGGGACGCGGCCTTTGTCCTGCCGTTCCTCCCCTTATTCCTGAAAAACAGGGAACAGGGAATTTGTTTCCCTGTTCCCCCGATTTAATTCCCTGTTATCTTTTCCACGAAAACGCGTGGAGAAATCCGTAACGTGCTCAGAAGGCACAGCTTAGAGCGGATGGCATGCAGTTTGAAAGCGAGAAAACGCAATAATTCCCTGTATTTTTCCCTGTTAGCAGGGATAACGGTTCGCAAACGACTGCCTCCACCGCCAGACAGTCCTAACTTCCCGCTTTCTCGTTCCTTCGGCACCAGTTTCCTGCATTCAGCCGCAAACTGCGCGACTTTGTTCCTGCAGAGAATCGCTACACGCCCGAATGGGCGGGGCTTGGACCCGCATTTCTCCACCAATACGATAGGAACTCCGGTTTGCATCCGAACCACCTGCAGCATGCGCTCGTAGGAGACGGAGAGGTCGCGCAGGAAGTCGGCGCGATCGGGATGGGCGTGCACACGCTCTTCCAGCGAAACCATGCCGCCGCAGTAATTCGCCAAGGCTTCGGTCAGCAGAAAGAGGGGTGGGGTGTGCAGATGGACCCGCATCTGCTCTACAGTGCGTTGCCTAAATGCATTTTTTGGTTCCTGCCCCCATCGACATCGCTCGCGCCCTCCGCGAGACAACTCAATTCTGGACCGATTGGGCAGCGCGCAGCCAGTACCAAGGCCCCTACCGCGGGGCTGTCGAACGATCACTGATTACGCTGAAAGCTATGACCTACCGTCCGTCCGGCGGCATCGTCGCAGCGGTGACTACATCGCTTCCTGAACGACTGGGCGGCTCGCTGAATTGGGACTACCGTTTCTGCTGGATTCGCGACGCGACGCTTACGCTCTCCGCGCTGCTCGACGCCGGGTACACAGAAGAGGTGATCGCCTGGAAGACGTGGCTGATTCGCGCCATCGGGCCCGACGCCTCGCAGGTGCAGATCATGTATGACATCAGGGGTGAGAGAAATCTTGCTAAAACCGAGATCGAGTGGCTGCCCGGGTATCAGGGGGCAGCACCTGTTCGCGTGGGCAACGCCGCCCACAAGCAGACCCAGCAGGACATCTATGGCGAGACAGCTTCGGCACTCTATCTTGCCCGCGAAGGTGGTATAGCTCTGGAACCACACGAACTCGAACTACAGGGGGCGTTGACCGAGCATCTGGCAAAGATATGGCAGGAACCCGGCTCCGGCATGTGGGAAGAGCGCAACCATCCCGAACGTTTCACATTCTCTGGAGTCATGTCCTGGCTCGCGCTGGACCGAGCCGTGAAGAGCATCGAGCAGCATGGAATGAGCGGACCCCTGGAGGCTTGGAAAAAGTTGCGTGACGTTGTACGCGCCGATGTCCTGGAGCACGGATTCAATGCTTCCCTGGATAGCTTCGTCCGGCATTACGGCTCTACCCGCCTCGACGCTTCAGCGCTCCTGTTGCCGATCTTCGGATTTCTGCCGGCAGATGATGCACGGATGCGCGGCACGCTCCCGGCGGTGGAGCGAGAGCTCCTGAGAGACGGTCTTTTGTTGCGGAACCTGCCTCTTTCAAGCAAGGCCAAACAGGGCGCATTTCTCGCCTGCAGCTTTTGGCTAGTGGAGATTTACACCATGCTAGGCAGGATCGACGATGCGACAAGGTTGTTCGAGAAGCTCCTGAGCCTTGCCAACGACGTCGGTCTCCTCTCTGAAGAAGATGACACCAAAGCCGGCCGCCTGACCGGGAATCTCCCGCAGGCCTTCTCCCACATCGCCCTCGTGCATGCGGCTGTGCGCGTGGCCCACTCTCAGCGATGAGCGGAGTCGACGGTCCTGATCAGCCGATGGATCGCCTTCGTCCGGTCAGAGCCTGCCGCGCAACTTCGACGCTTCCTGGCGGATAAGCCCGCGGCCGGCGAACACCATCGCAGCAGTGCAGAGCGCGGTTCCGGCACACCAGGAGCAGAGCCTCCGGAAAGCGACGACTTGCTTCACCACGTTGAACGCTGCGATTGCACCGTCTGCCGTAAGCTTGCCGGCGAGCAGCACGTTGGCGCGACGATTTCGCTGCGCCAGCAATCCAAGCACGAGAGTTCCGCCATAGCTGCCCACACCCAGGAGACCGTCAGGAATGCCCAGTGGATGAGCCGCTTTTGAGCTTGTAATCGTATCGGAATCAAAGATGCAGGAAGGCGGATCCGGCAGATGCTCAAGCAGCCCAAGCTGGTGCGCAGCGATGGGCAACAAGGTAAGGATAGCGGCGGAGGTTGCCGCTAGCAACAAACCGTTTGAGCTCTCACCCGGCAAAGAACCATCGCAGCGGCTCATGCGTTCCTCCGGCTGGCGAGCAGGGTTGCGCCTGCACCCAGCAGCGCCAGCGCACCCATGGCGAACCAGTTTCGGTGGAGCGTGAAGAAAATCTCGGCGCTGGTTCCGGACGACCGGCCGGCAAATTTTCCGCGGGCACTATGAACACCTGGAACATAGTTGTAGAGGTTATTGGGTGCATTGGGATTGCGTGGCTCGTCCTGAATCTGCTGCGACTTGTACCCGGTCGCTCCCAGGTAGCGGTCGAGCAGGCCAGGAATAAATTTTTGCCCGATGATTGCTTCCACGGTTGGTGTTCCCACCCAGTACTCGCGTCGCGGATTCTTCGCATATCCAGCGGCGACGACAACCTTGGCGGTAAGTTCCGGCTCGAAGATGGGCGGCACTGGCTGCGTGTCGTCCGGCATGCGGTTCTTCACCCAGCCAAACTGAGTCGTATTCATTGCAGGCATCTGTACCACCGTAATCTTTACGTTGCTCTTATCGTGATAGAGCTCGCAGCGCAGAGAGTCGGTGAAGCCGTTGATCGCATGTTTGCAGGCACAATAAGCCGACTGCAACGGTATGGAACGATAGGCGAGCGCGGACCCAATCTGAATGATGGTTCCACGATCGCGCGGCAACATGCGGCGCAGAGCTGAAAGCGTTCCGTGGACGAACCCAAGATAGAGCACATCCGTCACCCGCTTGTAGTCCGAGGCCTGCATCTCTTTGACCGGTGAAAAGACGCTCACCATGGCGTTGTTGATCCAGATATCGATTGGACCGAGTTGCTCCTCAATCTGCCCGGCCGCACTTTCCACGGCTTCGGCGTCGGAGACGTCAGTCGGGATGAAGATGGCGGTGCCGCCAAGGTCCTCGCACTCTTTTTTGGCAGCGGCCAATGCTTCAGGATTGCGGGCGAGCAGGCCGAGTTTAGCTCCGCGCCGGGCGTAGGCGTGGGCAATAGCGCGGCCCAGGCCAGCCGAGGATCCGGTAATTACGACAACGGGTTGATCTTTCATCAAGGACTCGATTCTGAACGAGAGTCGCTCGTTCTTTGGACTGTCGTGTGCTTTCAGATGAACTTATTTGAGGCGCGTAACGCCGTGTCCGTAGGTTCCAGGCGGTGTGAGTTGTGCCCGCAGCTGAGGCTCGGTAATGTCGCGCTCGTCACTGTTGAAGACAGACTCGCCTTGCGAGATGAGGCATCGGCAGTACGAGCGGCGAGCGACGGTAGCTGTTGAGTGTGGGATGCGGATTGGGGAAGCTAAGGTTTCTTGCCTGAAGCTCAATTGCCGGGGCGGATGAGCTCCATCGAAAGGTATGAGGTGTCCTGGGACCAGGCCACGGTTGAATGGACAACTGGCACACCGTCCGGAGCGGGAGTGAAGTTGACTCGACAGGCGCTTCGCTCGGATGATTGCTTCTCTGATTGAGGAAGCCGACGCAATCAACTGGTACGAGCAACGCATGTCTGTTGAGAAGGACCAGGAAGGCGACAGCTATTATGGCTGCGTCCCAGAAGGAAGAATTTAAGCATTTTGAATGGATTTGGAATTTCTCCTACGGAAAAAACCAAAGTGGAGGGCCGCCTGTGATTTTCAATAGGTTGTCCATTCGATCAAGACCGGAGAAGCTGGTTGTGGTGAACAACAGTTTTTCCGGAGAGATCGAATGGACTATCACCAGAATGCCCGATTGACCGTGCATAGTCG
>JBDTLH010000214.1:0-14541 GCA_039934875.1 Acidobacteriaceae bacterium
GATCGACCTTGGCCTTGGTTACTTTAGTTGGGTCATACTGGGACTCGACCGAGATGGGAATTTTATCTTTCTTGAAGCGGTCGAGCACGTCGGACTGGGTGACGGAGCTGAGCCCCTTGTAGTTGATCTCGGAGATGGTAGGCTTTTCCGCGACGTAGATGTGGATCCGCCAGCCTTTGGGCGTCGCTTCGCGCTCGATGCGCAGGTCGTCGAAGTAGCCAGTGTTCCACAGCGCGTTGAAGTCGCGCTCGAGGATGGCCTGATCGTAGATGTCGCCTGGCTTGGTGGAGATACGGGCGCGAATGGTATCGGCGGGGATGCGGCGGTTGCCGTGGACGATGATCTCCTGCACCACGGCGGTGGCGGAGGATGGGGCTGGAGGGGCCGGCGCTTCGGGCGGAGTCTGGAGCTGAGGCTGAGTCTGAGTGGGCGCGGGAGTGGCCTGTGCGCAGAGCGACGGGCAAGGAATGAAGAGCATCGCCATCAGGAGCGTACCCACAACGGCACGAGCGGCGGCGCGGACGGAGTGTCTGAAAGATCGATTCGGTTGCTCTTGCTCTGGCAAAATTAAAGCTCGAGCCGCTTGGACAGCCGATTGGACAGCAAAGATAGAGGCACCCTCAACGTGGATTGCATGATGGAAGTCCTCATTATAGACGTGAGCTGTTAGGCGATGTGAACAAAGCAGGCGGGCAGCGGGCTACGATGAAAACTTCCGCTGCTCACCTTGCATCCCACAGTGACAGAGTAGTTACGTTTCCAAGGAGCCCGCTTCATGTTTTCAGTCCGCCAACTTCGCAGCGCATTAACCCTAACCCTCAGTACGCTAACCCTATTCTGTGCGTTGCCGCTGGCGGCGCAAGTCAGCTTCACCAGCACAACCTATCCCGCCCCGCCGGGAGCAGACCTGGCAAAGACGACCATTGCCGCGGACCTCGATCACGACGGCAACCCCGACCTGATCACGATTGATGATAAGACCGGCAATAATCAGATCCTCATCAGTTATGGCACAGGAGGAGGGCACTTCGGTGCGTCTCAAGCGATTCCTGTCGCCTATGCCTACGATGTAAAAGCAGCGGACATCAACAATGACGGCAACCTTGACCTCATCGTCACCGGATACAGCGCCGTCACCATTCTTACGGGATACGGCAACCGCACTTTCTCCACCACCACCATCCCCATCTCCGGAGGGGCCCGGAATCTCGCCGTGGGCGACTTCAACGGCGACGGAAAACTCGATTTTGCGTTCGACACCACTTACACCAGTCCCCCCTTTTCCCCCTATATTCAGATCTATAACGGAAATGGCGACGGCACTTTTTCCCGTGGCGCCAGCTTGCCCATCTCTGCCTCCAGCGTTTTGCTCATCGCCGCTGACCTCAATAAGGACGGCAAACTCGATCTCATCAACGTCGCTGAGCCGACTACCATCTTCCTGAACAACGGCGACGGCACCTTCAGGGCAGCGCAGACCATCTCCGAAAACGAGCAGGCAGGAGACAATATCGGCGGCGGCGGAATGGGAGATCTCAACGGAGATGCCGCGCCTGATCTCATGCTCGAGGCCAACATCAATTGTGGTCGCTCCGGTTGCAACCAGGTCCTCCGCTCCTTCCTCAACGACGGCGCTGGCCACTTCACCTTGAAGCAAACTTTGTCGCCCGCCGACGGCGTCGGCGGCAATGTTCTGCTGGCCGACCTCAACTATGACGGGAAGCTGGACGTCTTCTATCCGGACCTGGGAGTAATTGGTTACGCGCTGGGTAATGGCGATGGCACCTTTCAATCCATAAAAAGCGCGGGCTCATTGAATGACAGCTTCCCTTTGTTGCTGGCGCATGACCTGAATAACGATGGATTGCCCGACGTGGTTGCCACTTCGTTTACGTCGTTGCAGGTGGAGCTGAACACCACCGCCACGCCCGACTGCTCCTCGCCCAATTCGAGCAGACTTGCCGTACACGTCTGCTCGCCCGCCCCTAACGCTACGGTGAACTCGCCGTTCACCGTGCGAGCCGTTGCCAACTCTGCCACCGACGTGCTTCGCATTGAAGAGTGGGTTGACGGACACAAGCTCTATCAGCAGTTCTCGAATCAGGTGCGCAACAGCCTGACGGTCGGCGCGGGCACGCACACCCTCACCATTATTCCCGTGGACATCTACGGAGGATATGTGAGGCAATCGCTGACCATCCACGTGGCTGCCGGATGCTCCGCGCCTTCGTCGCCAGGAGTCCATGTGTGCTCTCCGGTGGCGAATGGAGTCTATGGGTCTCCGGTTCCGGTCTCGGCAGCCGGTAAGGGTGCAAGCGGCCCGGTCAACCACATGGAATTGTGGATCGATGGCCGCAAAATCGGCAACTATCCCGGAAGCCAGATCAATACGACCGTTTCCTTGAGCCGGAATTCCCATTCGGCCGTGGTGATAGAGGTGGATTCGAGGGGTGCATTTATCAAGTCACCGCCGATACCCTTCAACGTCCGGTAAGCAATAGCAAAAAGAAGCGGTTGCCCCTTCGTTCGCCTTTTCTTGCGAACGGAGTGGGCACCTCTGAGAATAAGATCCCTGGGTTTCAGCAATCTCCTCTGCTGGCATTCATCACTGGGCGGTAATCGCGTGGAACGGTGATGGATGCGCCCACTTTAATCGGTGAGTTCGCGGGACCCCGCAGTGATTTGGCGGGCTAAATAAATCATTAGGCTGGCAAGCCGAGCAGAATCTGGACCTTCTCTCTTACCGATCGCGTGATTGCCTCGGAACAGATTGCGATCTTCACGGCATTGCGAACACGCCAGTCGAGGCTCCGTACCTGATCCGCGAGTACCACGCCCTGTATCTCACCCGCGTTCACCGGCACTTCGAAGGGATAGCCTTTTACCCTGCTTGTAATCGGACACGTGACTGCAAGTCCGGCGCGGGAGTTGTAGCCCGCCGGAGAGAGCACCAGGGCAGGACGCCGACCCGCCTGTTCATGCCCTGCCTGGGGATCGAAATCCAGCCAAACTATATCACCGCCATCCGGAATATAAGGCTTGCGCGACTTCACCACGCTTCATTTCCGACAGGTTTGCCCCAATCCACTTCAGAGTGCGTGTTTTCGGGGGTGATCGCATCACAAAGCTGCTGCAAAGTGGGTTTGCGGTGGACTGCGGCGATCTGGACTCTACCCTCGCCTTCCAAGGAGATTACGAGCGCGTCGCCCTCGCTCAAATGTGCTGCTTCCGCGATTCCCTTAGGAATTCGCACCGCCAAACTATTGCCCCATTTAGTAATTTTTCCTTGCACAATGCTCCCCACTGCAAAAGTATATACCACGTATCTACTTCACGGGGCAAGGCAGAGGAGACGCCAGGTCCTTCCCCTTCGAGGCTCAGGACCAGGATGCCAATAAGGTCATAACGCTACTATAAGCAATGCGCTGGGCCACGCGATTGGGGACCAGCGCATTGTGGAGCAGCGAACTGGGGATTAGGCGAACAGTTTTTCGCTCTCCGTCGAATGTTTTTCGGGGTTCACCAGGCCGATGCGCATGGCGCTGGCGGGCAGCGGCCAGGAGAGCGCCTTTACATTCTTCGCCAAGCCGATTTTCTTGAGCAATGAGATCACATACCAGTTGGTATCGATCTCATACCAGCGGATGCCGTGGCGCGCGGAGGTGGGGTGGGCGTGGTGGTTGTTGTGCCAACCTTCGCCAAAGGTGACCAGCGCGACCCAGAAGTTATTGGTGGAATCGTCTTTGGTGGCGAAGCGGCGCGATCCCCAGAGATGGGTGGCGGAGTTCACCAGCCAGGTGGAGTGCAGGCCGAAGACGGTGCGCAGGAAGACGCCCCAGCAGACGAAGGCGATGCCTTGATGGATGCCGCCGACCAGGGTCCCGATACCGAGCAGGGCGAAGCCGAGGATGATCATGGGGACCCAGTGCCATTTGGTAATGAAGACGTGGAACTTGTCCTTGGCGAGATCGGGGGTATAGCGCTGCAGCTCGCGGGTGTTCTCATGCAGGGTCTCGCCGAGCAGGATCCAGCCCATGTGAGACCACCATTTGCCGTCGCGCGGAGAGTGCGGATCGCCGGGCTTATCGGTGTTCTGGTGATGGATGCGGTGGACGGCTACCCAGAAGATGGGCCCGCCTTCGAGGGCGAGGGTGGCGAAGAAGGTGAGAGTGTATTCCAGCCACTTGGGAGTCTTGAAGCCGCGATGGGTGAGCAGGCGGTGATAGGCGAGGCCGATGCCGAGTGAGCCCGCGATCCACCACAGGAACAGAGCCAGCAGCAGGTTGGTCCAGGAGAACATGAAGAGCGCGGCAATGGCGCCGATGTGGAATGCCACCATGGCGGTGGTGGTGATCCAGTTGATTTTTTCGGACTTTTTCAAGCCGCGCGTAACTTCCCGAACTTCTGCTACTTCCATAATGATTACTGCCTTCCCAGGAATTTGTCTCTATTTCGACGATAACAGCGCGGAGAGAGAGCGAATGTAAGACTTCTGTAATAGGCTGCTGGCTACCGGCTACTGGCTGCTGGCTACCGGCTGCTGGCTACCGGCTGCTGGCTGCTGGCTGCTGGCAATCGGCGATGAGTGTGATTGGCTATGCTGGTTGCTTATTGCTTATTGCTAATTGCTAATTGCTGCCTGCTAACGCATCACCAGCAGAATGCCCAAGGTTGCGAGCAAACCGCCGCTGGCCGCGCCGATCCAGAAATTCTGCCAGCGGGAATTGGTCGTGCGCATCACGCGGCGGTCGTTCGACAAGAGCAGAATAAAGATCAGCACCGGAACAGTGAGCACCCCGGCCAACACCTGCGAGTCATACAACACCTTCACCGGATTGACGTTGACCAGGTTGGCCCCAACGGCAATCAGCATGGAGACGGAGATCAGGACATAGAAACGCTTGGCCTCCCAGGGATGCTCGCTGAGTCCGTAGTTCCAGCCAAAGGCCTCCGCCACCGAATAGCACATGGAGGCGACCAGGATGGGCAGCGCGACAAATCCCGCCCCGATGATGGCGATGGCAAAGAGCAGCGGAGCGAATCCGCTGACCGCTGGGGCCAGCGCACCGGCGGCTTCGGCCATGGTGAGATCTCCCCCGGAGAGATGCAGCGTTACCGCCGCCGCGACCATTATGCAAAAGGAAAGCATGATGGTGAGCAGCCCGCCAAACTGGTGCGCCCGGTGTTCAACCATAGGGCCCAGGGCCGCCGGTCCGGCATCGGCGAGGATGGCGGTCGCCGGCGGGGCAATCATCTCGCGGCGCGAGGTGGTCTGCCATACCAAGAGGTAAGGCGTCAGCAGGGAGCCAAATACCGCCAATATTCCAGCCGCATAGTCGGGCGACGCCATGATGCGGGGCAGGAACACAGACTTGGCGAGCGCACCATAATCCGGTCCCACCACAATCGCCGAGACGACATAGGCAAACAGGGGCAGCGCCGCCCATATCATCACCCGGATCATCTTGCGATAGTTGCGGAAGATCAGGGCATACCAAACCGCGAAGCACACCAGCACAATGAAGACGTAGCGGCGCTCGCCGAGAATGATTCCCATTCCTTCGCTCACCGCCATCGAATCCGCGATAATCATCGCGAGGTTGATGGCCACCACCAGCAGCGCGCATAGAGTAGCGACGACGCGCCCATAGTTGTGCCGCAACAGCTCCACCATGCCCTGCTGGGTCTGCTGCCCAATGCGCGCGGAGACGTTAAACACCGCGAGCAGGATGGGGATGCACAGCAGCACCAGCCATAGCAGCGAATACTGAAACGCCGCCCCCACCACCGTCGCGGTAATCACGAATGAGGGATCGACGTCGCCCGCGCCGGTAACCAGCCCCGGCACCAGCGGACCTAATCGCCGCGTGCTCCAGCGGCCCGCAACCTCTTCGTCAAACTTCTCCATCACGCTCCTTGGATTACCCACAAAGAACATTTACCACAGAGGGCGCGGAGGACAGAGCGGGCACGGAGAAAAAACAAAAGAAATTCGCGAAATAAGGATTTCACGATAGCTGGATGAGTTCCAATCGTGCCTTTGGGTAGGCGCTCCTACTTTGATCTTCTGTCTCTCTTCTGTGTCTTCTGTGGTAAAGCCCCGCGCCCGCATGGTGAGAGTTTAAGAGATGTTGGGGCGCTCGCGGCGCAGCTCCCGCTCGATCTTCCGCTCGTGCCACAAGCGCAAAGGCTTGGTGTAAGTAATGATCCCGAACGCGACCATTCCGGCCAGCAGCAGCCCATTGCTGATCCACAAGACCGCCACCGGCGCGCGAGATTTCGACAAGGCCACCAGTACTTGCGCAATGCGCGGAGAGAGCATCTGCGCTCCGGCCAGGGTCAGCAGTCCCAGGCCCGCCAGCAGACTGGTCGCATTCTTCGCCCACTTGCCGCGCGCGTGATATTCGGCGAAGAAGCGGAAGCCGAAGAATACAAGACCGCCGATGAGCGCGAAGTTCACGGTGTACGAGATATAGTCCGCGATTCCCATGCTGCCCCTTCTGACGCTCCGGCCGCACTGCAAGTTGCAAAATCATTCATTATGGAGAAGACCATTCCCCACGGAGGAGGCGGAGGAGAGCAGAACCAAAAAGACCGGGACCCCACTAGCGGCCAGCCGGCAACTGCTCCGCGATCTGATCCACAATGCGATCCACCGGCAACCCCGCGTCCAGGATCAACGCCTCATCCTCTGCCGGCTCTTGAAGCGCGGCGAATTGGCTCGGCAGCAACGTCTCCGGCATGTAGTGTCCGGTGCGTCCCAACAGCCGGGCGTCAAAGAGTTCGTAGCTCCCTCGCAAATACACGAAGCGCAATTGGGCTGGATCGATATTCGCGCGCAGGGTATCGCGATAGGAGCGCTGCAGCGCGGAGCAAGCCAGCACCGTCCCCGCATCTGCCGCCGCAGCCCATCGTGCTATCGCATTGTGCAGCGCTTCCAGCCAGGGCGTGCGGTCTTGATCGGTGAGGGGAACGCCCCGCCTCATCTTCTGCACGTTCTCCGCCGAATGGAAGCTGTCGGCGTCCGCGAAGGCCCACCCCAGACGCTGGGCCAGCGCTCCTCCGACCGTGGTCTTCCCCGATCCCGACACTCCCATCACTACAATTACCATTCTTCTCTCCCGGCCAGAATGGTTTGCGACGAAGTTCTCCACCACTGATCGAAGGCGGCAAGGGCGGATTCGCAGACCAGGCGATGGCGCTCCTTCTTGTCGCGTACTTTGCGGCGCACCTCTTCCGGTAGTTGGGGCAGCAGGTCGAAGGTAATGTTGGCGGGTTGGAAATTTTTTGCGTCCGCGTGCGTGATGTAGTGGATGAGCGAGCCCAGGGCGGTAGAGCGGGGTGCGACACAGACAGGAATGTCTGTGTTGCAGACATCCCCAAGGTGGAGAGGGGTGTCTGTGCCACAAATATCCCCAAAACCATCTAAGGAAGCGGTGGCACAGACATTCTTGTCTGTGTTACGGGCGAGATGGACGGCGTAGATCGCGGCGAGCAGGCCGGCGGCAATAGATTCGGTGTAGCCTTCGACGCCGCAGATTTGTCCGGCAAAGAATAGGTTGGGCTGCCGGCGCAGTTGCAGAGTTTCGGCAAGCTGGGTGGGTGCGTTGAGATAGGTGTTGCGGTGGATCTGCCCGTAGCGCAGAAATTTCGCATTCTCCAGGCCGGGGATGAGGCGCAGGACCCGCGCCTGGTCCGACCATTTAAGGTGGTTCTGAAAACCAACGAGGTTGTAGCTGTCGGCGCGCAGGTTCTCGCTGCGCAGTTGCACCACAGCATGGGGAATTTTGCCGGTGCGCGGGTCGCGCAGCCCCACCGGTTTCATGGGACCGAAGCGCAGGGTGTCGCGTCCGCGGCGGGCGGTCACCTCAATCGGCAGGCAGCCTTCGAAGTAATTGAGCCTCTCCCACTCGTGCGCATCGGCGGGTTCGCCGGCGATCAGGGCGTCGAGAAAGCGGTCGTATTCTTCTTTAGTGAAAGGACAGTTGATGTAGTCGGCGGTGCCTTTGTCCCAGCGCGCGGCGTAATAAACGCGACTGAAGTCGATGGAATCTTTTTCGACGATGGGCGAGATCGAGTCGTAGAAGGCAAGGTGCGCGCTTCCGGTGAGGCGGGGGATGTCGGCGGAGAGCGCGTCGGAGGTGAGCGGGCCGGTGGCGACGATGGTGAGGCCGTTTGCTTCGTCGATGTGGGTGACCTCTTCGCGATGGAGCGTGATGCGCGGTTCGGCTTCGATCGCGGCTTTGATGTTGGCGGAGAAGAGGACGCGATCAACGGCGAGGGCGTGTCCGGCAGGGACGGCGGACTGGTCGGCGCAGCGCAGCAGGGCGGAGCCGGCGCGGCGCATCTCCTGCTTGAGCAGCCAGGGAGCGGTGTTGGGCGACTCGGATTTGAGCGAGTTGGAGCAGACCAGCTCGCCGAAGTCTCCAGTCTGGTGCGCCGGAGTCATCTTTACCGGGCGCATCTCGTAGAGGTCCACATCGACGCCGAAGCGGGCGAGGGTGAGAGCGGCCTCTGAGCCTGCGAGTCCGGCGCCAAGGACCTTGACGGAGTTGCTGGGGGAATCGGACACTACTACCACTCTAAATGCGGCTTGAAAGTTGTGGGGCAAAGCTTGAGACTGTGGTTTGCTCAATTATTTCAACTACTTCACTGAGATCGAGGAGCGCTTTTCACAGCGTAAAGGCGTGATTCATATGCTCTCCACGCTGGATTGGGCGTTGGTGGAGATGTGGAAGGACGCGGGGGTGCCGCTGGAGGCGGTGTTGCGCGGGGTGGATGCGGCTTTTGATCATTGGGAGAAGCGCCCGGCGAGACATAAACTGCGCAAAATCAATAGTTTAGCGTTTTGTGCGCAGGAGGTGCTGGTGGCGGGGCAGGAGATGGCGGCGGCAGGGGTGGGGGGGAGTAGTCCGGTCAACCTCGAGCGGGAGACCGGGTTTGAGGCGGGGAGAATCAGCGATTACATTGAAGATAATGGAGTCAGGCTGGCTGGGGCGACGCTTCCAAAGGACGCAAAAAAGGCGCAAAAAGAGGCGGTTTTTGCGCTTAAAACGTTGTCGAATCAGGTAAAAAATGGCGTTTTGGGGAATGAGGCGGTGGAACGGCACTTAACGGTGCTGGAGGAGAAGTTGTACGCTTCCGTACTGACCGCTACCCCCGATGGGGAGCTGGTGGAGTTGCGCGCGGAGGCGGAGCGGGAGATCGCGCCCTACAAACGCAAGATGCAGGCCGCGCAGATCGCGCAATTGCAGCAGCAGTTCATTCATAAGCGGCTGCTGGAAAAGTGCGGCATTCCAAGGCTGAGTCTGTTCTACTTGTCGTGAGGTAGCGGCGTTTTCCTGGGCGCGAGGAGAACGGTCGCGGCAGGACGGGCGCTTCAAGGGTGGGGCATCGCACACAGAGGATTTGAGTGGAATTGCAGATTGAGAAGCTGATTTATGGGGGCGACGGGCTGGCGCGCCAGAATGGGAAATCGGTGTTCGTGCCGTTCGTGCTGCCAGGTGAGCGGGTCGCGGCGGAGGTTAAGGAAGATAAGAAGAGCTTTGCCCGCGCGCAGGTGGAGAGGGTGCTGGAAGCATCCCCCGACCGCGTGGTTGCGCCTTGCCCCTACTTCGAACGCTGCGGAGGCTGCCACTACCAGCACGCGTCCTATGAGGCGCAGGTTGAATTCAAGCGCGGTATTTTGATGGAGTCGCTGAAGCGGACCGCGGGAATCGATTTGCAGGCGATGGGGGTACCGATACAGGTGATCGCATCTGCTGAGCCGTTTGGTTATCGTAACCGCACGCGGGTGCATTTGGAGCACGCCCCGAGGTTCAGCCTGGGGTATTATCGCGGCGGGACGCATGAGCTGCTGGCGGTGGAGCAGTGTCCGATCAGCTCTCCGCTGATCAATCATGCGCTGCAGGCGCTGTGGGACATTGGCAATCACGCGGGCATACCGCGGGCGGTGAGGGAGATTGAAATCTTTGCCGAGGACCAGGATGCGGAGTGCCTGATCGAGCTTTATGTGGGCGATGGGCGGCCCAGCGAGGGCGAGTTGGACCGCTTCGCGCAGGCGGTGCAGCGGGCGCTGCCGGAGTGCGTAGGCATCCACGGCTTCGCGCCGGTAAAGGCGGGCGTGATGCGGCAGATCGCGTCGGCGGGAGAGGCGGCGCTCGATTACCATGCGGCGGGGAGCACCTATCGGGTGAGCGCGGGATCGTTTTTTCAAGTGAACCGCCACCTGCTCAGCCAGTTTGTGGCGCTGGTCACGCATGGGGCGAGTCACGGAACCCAAGGCAAGCGCGCGCTCGACCTCTATGCGGGGGCGGGGCTGTTCGCGCTGCCTTTGAGCGACAGTTATCAGGAGGTGTTCGCGGTGGAGGCGTCTCCCTTCTCGTTTGCGGATTTGCAGGCGAACCTGCCGGAGACGGCGCACACCTACTGCCAGACCACGGAGAGCTTTCTCAAGCAGCGGGGGGAAGACGTGCTGGCGCCCGATCTTGCGATCGTGGATCCGCCGCGCGCGGGAGTCGGAGTGGAGGGTGCGAAGCTGCTGGCCTCGACCCTGCCGCTGGAGATACGCTACGTATCCTGCGATCCGGTGACGCTGGCGCGGGATTTGAAGGTGTTGCTGGCCTCGGGCTATGGGATTGAGGAGGTGTATATGGTGGACATGTTTCCCCAGACCATGCATGTAGAGAGCTTTGTCAGGTTGAGGTCGAGCAGGAGGATAGGCAAGTCCGATTTGTGATGCTCTTGATGTACTTCGACGGCAATGAGCTTAGGCTGAAATATCCCTAATTCGCCTTCATATAGACGTAGAGATTGAAAGTGGTCTGTGATTGCGCCCCCGAGCCCAACTGAAGCGCCGCCTCCGGAGTGGGCGATCCAGTGGCCTGCATGGTCAACCCGGTGAACATGTAACCTGCCGGGGCGGAAGGACTTGCGCTTACAATCCAGGCACCCTGCGGCAACGAATTGGGCCCAGGATTTGTCGCCGCGACCGCGGCAATCTGCACCCCCAGCAGGTTTTCCGAGGCCTGCGCCCGCGCGGCCTCAGCCTGTGTCTGTGCGTTAAGGCCCTGTTCGCTCTGTTTGGCGCGAATTTGCTCTGCCGTAGCCGCCGAAAACGCCTGATTCAGAGCGCCGCCGGAGAAGTTGCTGATCGCGTTATCGGTATATTTTTCAGCTACTTGCAGCACCTGCGCGTCTGCCTGCTGGCGCAGCAGCGCCTCCGTCTGCAGATCATCCGGAGTAACTCCCGTATTTTGTTGTGCTTGCATGGTCTGGGTATTGAGGTCAGGATTGATGCGCATGAGCTGCGACGCCGGAATGCCGCCTACAGAGTCCGCATCATGGGCTTTCAAGGCATAGGGTACGCTGGCCAGGAGCGCGCGACTAACCCTAATGGAATCAGGAGATTGCACCGCAATCCAGCGCGCTTCGCCGGAGAGAAACAGATCCAGCGGAACCCCGCCGGGGGTGGTCACGCCGAGCAGCAGAGAGTAGTGGCCCGAGGCGTCGGTGGTGATTTGCTGGGTCTCTTGCCAGAGGGGCGAGCCGCCCTGTTGGGTGGTATAGAGAACGGCGGTTACGGAATGGGAGCCGATAACCGGATTTCCTTGGGAATCAGTGAGATAGCCGCTATACCGGAGGATGCTGGGGAGCGACAATACCCCGCTTTTCACGGTTTCCACGGGATTCGGGCGCAGCACCACGGTGTCGTCACTGGCCCAGAGCGAAGCCGGTAATATAGCCAGCAAAGCGATGAAAACAGGCAGTTTGCGCATGGGGTAATCCTCTGCGCAGGGAGTGGCACGTGAAATACCCAATCTGCAGATGGTAGATAAAAAAACGCTAATTATCGATCGATTTCGATGATTATTGCGTCTTTCTGCTGGTTTCGCGGTGTATTTTGCCTAACGCCCGAGAGAGAGGCGGTGGGCGAGCCACTCCGGGAGGCCAGCTCTCCTGATTTTGTTTTGCGCCCCGGCGATGTTATAGGGTACGCGATAGAAGGTGATGCTGTTCTCCTGTGGCAGCCAGAGGGCGAAGGCGGCACGGAAATCGCCATCCCTCGGCTGACCGATGGATCCGGGGTTGATCAGGTAGCCGGCGCCGGGCTGCATCTCGAATGTCCATTGCTCCAGTTCGGTATCGGATTGGTAATCGGGGATGATGCGGAAGCACTTGCCGTCGGCTTCGGCAAAGCCGCCTTGAATGTGGGTGTGACCGAAGAGATTCAGCGCGACGCGGGCCTCCGCCAGGGTTTGGCAGCCGTCCACGACGTCGATGAGGTAATGGTCTTCGTCGAAGGGGGAGCCGTGGGAGAGCTGGGCGGGGAAGCCATCGCAGGTGATGGGACCGGCGGGCAGATCATGGACCCATTCGAGATGCTCGGGGGTAAGCTGATCGCGGGTCCAGAGGGCGGACATCGCGGCGGCGGCGTTGAAGTCGTGGGGCTCGACTATTCCGGAGCAGGCTTTATCGTGGTTGCCGCGGACGAAGGTGTCACCGATGCGGCGAGAGAGGGTGATGACTTCGTTGGGAGATGCGCCGTATCCCACGAGATCGCCCAAGTTCCACACCCGGTCGTAGGCGGGCGCGGCGTTGAGGCAGGCATCGAATGCCTCAATATTGGCGTGCAGGTCGGAGATGATAAGTATGCGGGCCATGGAAGCGTGCGCGGTGGGGGGACCGTTCGTCACTCCGCTATGTTACTAGAAGAACCTGTCCGGCCGCCCTTTTGCTGATGCGAAAATGCGGACTCCTTATGAGAAATTGACTAGTGTGATGGAGTGACGGGATTGAGGCGCGTCAGTTACACGACCAGGAGAGTTTAGCAAGACCCTGAGCAGGCTATTCCGACGTTGCCACGGATTTTTTCGCGGAAAGAGGGCACTCAGGATGGGAGCCAACACATTAATTAAGAGTCTTAGCGCGAAAGCCGAACAGAGAACGGGAATTCTCTGTTCGGCTGCAAGTCTCTGGTGAAGAGAATTTGCTGTACCCATTTGCCGGGGCCCGGCACCTGATGGCTGGGTTCTGCTTAAGTAGGAGCAGTTGGAGTACCAAAGCGTATGGCAGCTTTAAGAGGCTAATGAATGCAGAGGATCGGAGTGTTTTCCACAGGCGGTGCTACATCCGGTGCTACGGTTTTGCGGAATACTGTTGGCATGATGCTATGAAAACGCATATTGGAGAGTTGAGCCTGAAGAGAATAACGGCAAGAGCCTGGCTTAACAAAAAAAGCGAGTAAGCTGTCACTGAATAGTGAAGGGAGCCATGCGCATGAGTTATCGGAAGCGGTACATTCGGAATATCGCAGTGAAGATTACGCAATCGTTGCGGCTGCCCTTGCTCGGTGTTGTCGCGCTACTTATGTTCGGGGCGCAGACGGCGGTGTGGGCGACGGAGCACAAGCCGGCAGCGTGTGAGGACCAAACGCCGCACCAGATCCGTATGGTGAGGGTCGCACCCGGGGTCGAGCTGGAGGTGCTGGACTGGGGTGGCACGGGCAAGACGATGGTGCTGCTCACCGGGCTGGGCGACAACGCGCACGTGTTCGATCAATTCGCGTTCCAGTTCACCGACTATTTTCATGTCGTCGGCATTACCCGCCGCGGGTTCCTGCCGTCGAGCCAGCCGCGGAACGGCTACGACGTTGCCACCCGGGCAGCGGACGACATCGCGGTGCTCGACGCACTCGAGATCGACAAGGCTGTGTTTGTCGGGCATTCCCTGGCGGGCTCGGAATTGAGCAGGCTGGGGCTGGCGTATGGAGGGCGGGTGGACAAGCTGGTCTATCTGGATGCGGCTGACCTGGCGGAACGCTTCTCGCCCTCGCGCCGCGAGCCGCCTGGAGCGCAGCCGCTTTTTACTGAGGCAAGCTTGAAGTCATTGTGGGATTTTCAAGCTGCTTCGGCGCGTTATACCGCACTGCGTGAACCTAACCAGTCAGTCTGCCTAAACATGAAGTTCGACGCAAACGGAGCAATTACGGAGCCCACGTCACCGCAATTTGTCACGGACAAGCTGCTGGCGGGTGTCGCCGGAGCGGTGAATCCGCCAACCAATTGGGCAAAGATCAAGGCGCCACGGCTGGGCATCTTCGCCCCCTTCACGCTTAGCGACAGGCAAGCGTGGTATTGGTATCTGAGCGCCGCCAAGAGAGCCGAATTCGATGACGCGTGGCCGCCTATTATTGCCTGGTTCAAAAGGACAGATGCGAAGTTTGCCGAGGGAAATTCGGGCAACACGTTCACCCTGCCGGGCGCTCCACACTATATCTATATCAACAACGAGGCGCAGGTCGTGCGCTGGATGCGGAAGTTCCTGGGGATACCGCCCCGGGAGAGTTGAGCAACGCCCTGTGCAGCAACGCGTGTACCGTGTAAACATGAAAGCGTCAGGCGGCCAAGGCGACCAGCGCCAAGAGACCCTCAAGATGTAGATGCAACGAGAAAATGTCGTATTAACTGCAACGAGATAATGTCACCGCTTTGGGTTTAGGTAGCGGCGGACAGAGCAGGGCGTCCGCCGAGATTGTAGATG
>JBDTLH010000215.1:0-26202 GCA_039934875.1 Acidobacteriaceae bacterium
GCTTTCAGTTCATTCAAGATCCGATGGACTACAGCACGCAAACGCACCATTCCAATCTCGACGTTTACGAGCGCACTCACCCGGAAGACCTGAAGCAAGCCGCATTGATCATGGCGAGCTTCGTTTATGACGCAGCGATGCGAGACGAGATGGTCCCGCGCAAGCCGATCCGCCCGGATGAGGTTGTCAAACACGAGTCGGAGAGCGGCGCAAAAAAGCAAGAGCAGCCGGCTGCTCCGCCGTCGAACCCGGTAAACCCCTCCACGCCGATGCCGAAGTAGTAACCGCAAGCCGCTCGTTCGCAATGGGGGCGGCTTTGGTTATGCTTGTAGTGACCCATAACTGAAACGCTCAGACATGAAGGTACTGATTGCAGCAGGACGGTTCCACGGCGACCAGCCCGGAGGGGCGGCCCGGATCGCATGGGACTGCGCCGTCGAACTCGTCCAGCGGGGCAACGACGTGGTCCTGTTGTGCGAGGGGAGCGGCGGTACGGCGGCATCCGAACAGACACAGGGTGTGCGCCTGGTTCGCTATGTTCCGCCAAACGGGCGAAATCGTTATCAGTGCCATCGCAAAGCAGCCATCGCAGCAATGAAGGAACAACTGACCCGGGCGGACTGGGCGCCCGATTTTATATGGGGGCACGCGCCCTTTCAATTTCTGGCGGCCACTGATCTGTTTCGCGGTGTGCGGAGCAGCTATGTAGTGCATTCGCCGCTTCCCCTCGAGATAAGGCAATCTGGCGCCAGGCTAAACATTTCGTTGCGGCTGAAGAGCAGGGCGGGCAAGAGAATTGAGCGCACCTGCCTCAAGCGTGCACGCGCCATCCAAGTGCTGTCGCGATATACCAGCGAACTCTTGCAAGCGCTCTATGGGAAGAAGGTGGAGCACAAAGTACGCGTGGCTCCCGGATGGACGGATACGGGGGTGTTTCATCCGTATTCTGAATCGGACCGGAAGCTTCTTTGCCGCGATCTCGGATGGGTTCATCAAGACGCCGAGCCGGTGCTCTTTACGCTGCGCCGCCTGGTTCCGCGCATGGGCATCGATCGCTTGATCGAGGCGGCGGCAATCTTGGCGCAGCGCGGATTGGCGTTCCACATTTATATCGGCGGCGAAGGAGAGTTGCGCGCATCATTGGCAAGACAGATCGAATTGCTTGGACTTTCTTTACGAGTTACGCTGCTGGGCGGTATTGCTGGCCCGCAATTGGCCCACTGCTATGCCGCATGTGACGCGTTTATCATTCCCACCACTGCGCTGGAATGCTTCGGGCTGATTGCTCTCGAGGCCCTGTCCACTGGTGTTCCCGTGTTGTCCACGCCGGTCGGCGCTCTGCCCGAGATCATTGCTCCCATAGAACCGCGATGGTTGGCGCGCGACAACTCTGCCCCTGCGATCGCCGCTGTGCTGGCAGCTTTTCTGAATGGGCTATTGCCTTATCATGATCCGCAAGCCCTGCATCGGTATGTGGAGGGCCGCTTCAGCCATGGCGCTGCCCTGGCGAACTTCTGCGACGTGGCGCTTGAAAAGGGACGCTGAAGCATGAGCGCTTTCCGGGCTAAAGTTTCCGTGGTCCTCATCACCTATGAGCGCTTCGAGCTGCTCGAGCGGACATTACTCACCTTCCGGCAAAACACCAACTACCCGAATCTGGAAGTCATCATCACGGACGACGGCAGCTCCGCGCAGACACTGCGTAAGATTGAGCGCCTGGCGATCGATAAATTGATAGTTGCAAGCAGATCGAAGAGTGGGTTGGGCGCAAATGCAAACCGCGGAATTCGTGCAGCGAGCGGGGATTTTATTCTGCACCTGCAGGACGACTTCGACTGTCACGGTCCCTCAGACTATCTCGACCGTGCGATTGCAGCCTTCAATGCGCATTCAGAAGTCGGGATTGTCCGATTTTGCGGCGTCAACGCCGATCAGCATCGCTGGACGGAAGCAGACCATGATGGTTTTTCGCTGCTTCAACGCCCCTCAGGCAGCGTTCTGGCAGCGCAACAGCTTTATGCCGACCTGCCACATTTGAAGAGCCGCAAATTTGTTGAGCAGGTTGGCGAATACCGGGAGGGTTGTGGGATGGAGCAGACGGAAGCGGATTACGTGCAGCGCTTCCTGCGGCAGCATGAATGCGAGATCGGTTTTTTCCCCGACTTGAACGGCGGCTTATTCGAACACACGGGAGCAGCTTTGAGCTTTCGCACCAGCAATTTGCGCTATCGCGCACAAGAGAGGCTCGCAAGCTTGGCGACGCCGCTGAAAACAAGTACTCCTGGCCTTCATCGCGCCGGGCGGGCGCTGTGGCGCAGGATTTCAGGCTAGGGTTAACGTATGTCTATACAGGGGTCGCTCGCAAGCGCAGCAGGCGGGTGCGAAGGGCGCCCGTGACATAGTCGAATTCCGCGCGCATCAGGCTTGACCGGTAAAGCGAAAGTATCGCAAGCGTGGTGAATAGGCCGACTCCGGCAAAGAGTTGCCAAGTGAGAGGAAAGGAGCGGGTCAGAAGCAGGAAGATGGTGCTCCCGAGTACAGGCGCCGAGAGATATCGTGCGATCTGCAAGGCAATGCGCGACCAGCCGCGGAGAGATAGATTGAGCGCGCGGGCCAGGCCTGTGGTCAGAACAACGGCGCGCGGGAGAAGGGCCAGGCCGCTGGCAAGAATCACTCCCGCGATGCCGAACAGATGGCTGAGAACCAGGGTCAGCGGCACCATGAGCAGGCTCTGAATGATCGTCGTCTTCGTCATAAGCGGCATCTTTCCAATCACCACGGCGAAGAGTCCGTTCACATGGTCGAGGACGAAGACGACCACCACCAGCGCGAGAGCAGCGGTAGCGGCAAAGCCCGCATACTGTCTGGTGCCGACCCAAAAGGAGACGAGTACACCGTTGAAGAGCAGCAATCCCGCAATCAAAGTGGCGGCGCAAACCGCGGAATAAGTCATCAGCTTGCGGTATCCGGTGCGGACGCGGTCGAATTCTCCGGCAGCCCACAGGTCATTCAGCGCCGGCCCGGCATTGTCGGAAAGCCGGAAGATCATGTTGTAGAGCAGCAGGCATGGGGTCTGCGTGGTGTAGTAGATGGCCACTGTATCCGCTCCGAAGAGAAAGCCCACGAAGAGGCTGCCCGAGCTGAAGGTAATCAGCGAAGCAATTTGCATGATCGCAGTGTGCCCGCCAAAGTGCAGGATCTCATTCAGGAGATGCCGGTCCCTAAAGCCCCAGGAAGGCTCCCGCTCCGGATATTTGTGCAGGAAGAGCCAGCGATAGGCGAGATTCCCTAGAATCTCCGTGGCTAGCGCCGCCACCATCAAGCCAAGAAGCCCGGCGCCGAGCCGCACCAGGATGAGGGAGATGAACAGCCTTGTAACATTCATCACTCCAAGCACCCCATTAAGCGGCGCAAGTTCTTGAACCGCAAAAAGGGCGCTGCTGTAAGCGCTCAGCGGTGTTCGGATGAATGCCCAGATGCTCAGCAGGATCAAGCCGAGTCTTGCCTGATGAGCAATTGGCGCGCTCAGGTGAAAGATGGCGCCCACCTTGTAGGCATAAAGCAGAACGAGGACCGCGAATACAAAGTTGCTGATCAAGAGAAGCGTTCTAAAGGTGCCAAAGATGTTGCGGAATCCTTCGCCTGCATCGCTCTTGCCGTGTGCCTGCGCGAGAAAACGTTCCAACGGCTGGGAGTAGCCGAAATCCACCAAAGCAAGGAAGTTGAGTCCCTGATAAAGGGCTGCATAAGCGCCGAGAGTCTCCCTTCCGGCATATCGAAGGATGATGGGGGCCAGAAATGCCTGGAGCACGATCTGAAGCGCATATTGGGCCGCGCTTGAACTAAATCCGGCGGCTGCTCTTCCAGTTCGTGTACTCTGCATAGGGGCATGATAAAGCATCTCCCGAAAGACGCCTGACGCATTTCGGCGGGATCGTTTGCCGGAATATTTTGGCCGCAAACATGTACCGAGCTATTTCACATCAACAACTGGCATCGCCGCACAGGCTCGCAGCGCCATGCGCCCGCGAAGCCGCCCTCCGCCGCCGCGAAGTCCTGCTTCATTTCTTGCTGGTTGCTCTGTTTGCGGCGATCTATGCAGCCACCAAATCAGCGATTACTACGTTGGCGGCGGGTGGCATTTCAGTCTTCTGCATTTATCTTTGGCTGGGAATGCGGGAGAGCAAGCGGCAACATTTCTGGCTGACTCCGCTTTCGTTCTTCTTTTTCTGGTACTGCATTGGCTATGGCCTTTCCGCAATCTGGGCGGCATCGTATATCCACTCGGAGGGCGAACTGCCTCTGCTCAATCAAATCGTTCCCGGACCCGATGTTGCAAGCGGCTATTTGTTGATGCTGCTTGGCGCTGCATCCCTCCATGCCGGATATGTATTTGTAATCGAAAAGATCAAGATCAGGCAGCTCGAACCATCTCCAGCGTCTCCCCCTTCCTTAGTGGTCTGGACACTGGCGTTCTCTCTGGGCATCGTCGCTCTGCTCTGGCCCCAACTGTTTTCCTTTCTGGGGCTGGCCCACATGTTTTTCGAGCTCCTGGCACCGTCGGTCCTGCTGGCGTTTGCATGCTTAGACCGCAGAAATTTTCAAGCCAACCGCTTCCAGTATGCAACCTGCCTCTTCGCGGGCACGCTCGTGCTCTTTCTCGCCTCGGTGTACAACGGTTCCAAACTCACCGCTATGCTCTCCCTCTTACCTATGCTCTCCGCGTTTGTAATGCGGCGAAGGTTCCGGGCGGTGCTGCCATTCGGCGCGGCTGCCGTAGCTGTCCTTTACCTGGGTGTGATAGCGCCCATGATCAATGAATCGCGCAACATTGCGTGGACGCAATCCCAATTAGGCCGTCTTGGATCAGCATTGCAGGAAAAGACCGCCCTCGCGGGAGGAGATGACCACTTCTATTCCGACCAGCTTGATTCGTTGTTCTACCGGCAGTTTGAGCCCACGGCAGTGGGATTCATATACTCCGAGGTCAGTACGAGAGGTTTTCTATACGGTGAAACCATGAAGCCGCTGGCCTACGCATTCATCCCGCGCATCGTTTGGCCACAAAAACCAGTTGTCTCACTGGGAACGTGGTTCACCGCCTATTTGGGGTTCGCGGGAAGCCCGGAAGAAGCCACCACCAATACCGGCACCTATGCAGCGGGAGAATTTTACTGGAACTTTGGAATCGTGGGGGTGATCGCCGGTATGTTTTTGATTGGCGCATGCATCGCAACTATTTACAAAGGGGTTGGCGAAGGGCCTCATTCATCCATCATCGCAGCTGTGTTCTTTTACATCGCGGTGATTCGCATCGTCGAACTTAGTTCGGCCACTGAGAACATCCCTGAATTCATTTTTGTGCTTTTGGCTCTCTGGGGCGCCCGGTTCATGGCCGCGGTTTATGGCCGCGGCGCTCTCCGTTCCGCCTAACCGCCCGAGGCTCGCCTTCTAGTAGCAGGAAGCTTGATCTTCCGAGAGCCGATGCAGCCGTTGGCGCCTGGTCTCTGACAAGGTGTATTGCAAGACATAGTGATTGATGACTTTCACCGGCATGACCGCGGGCCGGGCGAGTCCAGCCGTGCAAATCGGCGGTAGGAACAAGAATACCGTCGCATTCAGCAACGCTGCCGCCGCCAGCCGCTGGAGAGAGACTCCGCGCGCGCAAAGCAGGACGACGGCGGCGGAGAAATAGTCGAGGTAGGGGGCATCGGAAACATAGCTGAGCAGAAAAAAGAGAAAACCGGGGATGATCCAGAGGGCCAGCAGCCGGTCCACTCCGTCCCATCTCCGCCGCATTCCTCCCAACACCAATCCGAAGGCGACCAGAAGCGGAAGCAACAGCCTTACCACGTTTGCCTCTGATCCACTGTTCATCCCGCGAATTACCGACACAACAGAAACTATATTTGCAATATAGTGCAGCGTATTGTGAACGCCCTGCGATCGAGCAAGCCCAACGCAGGTAGGAACGAACCATGCCACACAGAGGATGGTGGCAAGCAGGGCGGGTCCGATGGCCCGCCGGCTCCGCACATAGCGGTACACGAAGTAAATGATCATGGGCAGCAGGAACAACCCATCAGAGGGGCGCATTCCCGCGCCTACCGCAAATGCGATTGCCGCGGCATAAAGCCAGCGCTCCTGGCCTTTGAGTGAGCGCACCAGGCAATAGAACGTGAGCACAGGAAACAGCAACTGCGAAGCGTAGGTGCTATGCACCTCAGCGGAAAACCACGCGTAGAAGACCGTCCCATAAAGCGCAGTCGCTCCGCGCGCGCGCCCCAGAGCCATCAGGCGTTTGGCGACTGCATAGAAGACCACCGCTCCCAGCGACGAGAACAGAATGTTCAGGACCGAAATACCCATCGCGGGATTGGGGAATAAGGCGGCGGCATGGTTGAAAAGCCAATAACCCGGCGGCTCAATCAGAAATGTCCCGTGCTCGATGGCAAGCAGGTGCGCCGGGCCGTCTGCAAAATAGGGCCGGGAAACAAATGGAACTCTCAGCCCGGCGGTCAAAGCCAAGATCACGAGCGAATCGCGCACGCCCGCGCTGTTGGTCTGTCGCTCACGCTGTTCCGGGGCCGCACTCATGTGATTCATCCGAGGACGAAGTCTCCCGCACGCCCGACGCTGAATGTCTGACGCAACCTCAAGCGAACATTCCCGCTGAGTTGCTCCCGCAACCGTGGATTGCCCGCCATGCGCTCCGCATTCTCAATAAAGTCCGAAGGGAGATCAGCCCAATTGCACAGTCCCGCATTGGCGGATTCCACAATGCCTCGGAGATCATTGCCGCGGTTCACGCTCGCGAGCACCGGCAGGCCGGCGGAGATGTAGGTCAGCAGCTTGCCCGGAAAATTGTAGGTGGTCAGCGAGCGGTTCAACGCAATCACGCCCGCATCACAGGCGCGAGCGATGGCCAGAAAACGCGATTGTGGCACTGACGGCCAGAATGCAATGTTCGCAAGCCGCTCCTGCCGGATGGACCGCGTCAAACGCTCGGTTGCTGATCCTTCTCCGATGACCAAAAGAAAAGCATTCGGTGTTGTGCCGCGAGAGAACGCCCGCGCACATTCGAGCAGCAAATCAGGGTCCTGCGCACTTCCTAGATTGCCGCCGTAGAGCAGTACCGGAATATCCGACGCGATTGCAAGCGCGGCTCTTGGATCTTCGGCCTTAGACGAATCCGCGTCTTCCACCCAATTGAACAGCACTCCGAGCTTGGGCACATATTGCGGAAAGCGCGCATGAAAGAACTCAGCATTGCGCGGAGACTGGATGCCGATCCGATCAGCCAGCTTATATTGCAGCTCGGCATAGCGTTGCAAAAGCCAATAATGCGGGCCTTGGCGGATCTGGCCCGCATCGAGCGCCCATTGGGGAAAGATATCGCGCAAGATCAGTACGGCGCGGCAATTCCAGATGCGCTTCAGTTTCTCTATCAGCGGCCCCCAAAAGATCGTGGGCGAATAGAACGCAACAATTTCCGCTTGCAGAGGCGCTATCGCCCGGGCGGCGCGCGACCAGACAGTGCGCGACAGAAGAAATTCATTAATCGCTCGACGCGCGAGAGGAATGCCCTTCAGCTTCGGGCCACGCACCCGAATGACGCGAATGCCAGACTCCTCCGCGATGCTGCAATCAGCACCGGTCTGATTAGTGACCGTCAACACCGTGACCTCATGCCCCCGCCGCGCCAACTCATGGGAGAGCGATTGGAAGAGCGGCCCAGTGGCTTTAGGCTCCGGCAGATACGAATCCACAATCAGCAATATGCGCATCAGCTATCCGCGGGGGCTCGGCAGACGATTGATCATGATGCGCGTCACTACATCGGATACGTCGGTTGCGAGATACTCCGCTGGCGCCCGCCACCGCGGCTTAGTGCCGGTTACCAGTGCGATAGACGCCAGCAGATGCCGCGGCTCCGCGCCCGACAGCACATTCGATCCGCACTCCACCGTCTCCGGACGCTCGGTCACATCGCGAATGGTCACATTCGGAACACCGAGGATACAGGTCTCTTCCTGCACCGTCCCGCTATCGGAGATGACGCAGAGCGCATTCTGCTCAAGATGTATGAAGTCAAAGAACCCGAATGGCTCAGAGATGAGGAACTCCGCGCGCGAAAGCTCTATCTTGAACTCCCTCAATCGCTCCCGCGTCCGTGGATGCAGCGAACAAACTATCGGCATGCCATAGTGCTTTGCTGCTTGCGACATTCCGTCGAAGAGCGCCGCCAGCCGCGAAGGGTCGTCCACATTCTCAGCCCGGTGCATGGTCAGCAGAAAGTACCTCCCGGATTCAACCCCGGCATCTTGCAGCGCCGGCGACGCTGCAATCCGCGTCGAGAAAGAGTCGATCACTTCCTTAATCGGATTTCCCGTAACATAGACCCGCTCCGCGGCGAAGCCCTCGCGCACTAGATTGGCGCGGGAGCGTTCCGTATAAGGCATTAGCACGGTGCTCATGTGGTCGATGATGCGCAGGTTCGCCTCTTCCGGCACGCGAAAATCGAAGCAGCGATTGCCCGCCTCCATGTGATAAACCGGAACCCCCATGCGCCGCGCCACGATTGCCGAAAGACCGGAATAGGTGTCACCCAGAATCAGCAAACGGTCCGGTTTGAATTCATTCAGCACCGCTTCGCATTTGACCAGCACCTCAGCCATGATGGCGCCCGGGCTGTCGCCGCGGACCCCAAGAATGCGGTCCGGTGGCCGTACCCCCAGTTCCTGGAAAAATATTTCACTCAGTCGAGGATCGTAATTCTGCCCGGTGTGGACGAGCACATGCTCGCATGCCGCGTCCAATTTCGGAATCGTGCGGCAGAGCCGAATGATCTCAGGGCGTGTCCCCAGGATGGTCATCACCCTCATGCCAGCAACTCTCCCACTTCCGCGCGCACATCTTCCACCATCAGCTTGTGGCGGATCAGCAACTGCTCCGTGGCGGCAAAGTCGAGAACATCATCGCCCGAGCTGTATTCCGCGTTCAGCGAACCATCGCCCCGGCTTTCCCCCCTCAACTCCGGCACCATCGGTAATATTGCATACCAATTGCCGCGTTTCACGGTGCGGAGCGACTCTTCTTCACTGATCAGCGACTCATGGACCTTTTCTCCGGGACGGATACCGATGACTTCAATATCGATGTCGCGGCTGCCGATCAGCGCCTTCGCAACATCCGTGATCAACGCCGATGGCGCGCGCGGGATGTAAGTTTCACCCGGCTTCGCATCCCTGAACGCTGCGAAGATCGTGTCCACCGCATCATCCAGCGAGAGCAGAAATCGCGTCATTTGAGCGCTGGTGATGGTGACCGGCCCCCCATTGCGGATTTGTTCACGAAAAAGCGGGACCACCGATCCACGGGATGCCAGCACATTCCCGTAACGCGCGCAGACAAAACGCGTCGTAGGATTACAGTAAGAAGAGCTCAGGTTTGCCTGAATGAATAAGCGCTCTTGAAGCGCCTTCGTCATCCCCATCACACTGACCGGCTTGCAGGCTTTATCAGTGGAGATACCAATCACCGTCTCTACCGGAAGACGCAGCTCCTGGATCGCCCGCACGATATTGTGCGGGCCCTCGACGTTGGTGCGCACCGCCTCCCACGGGAAATATTCGCAGCTTGGCACCTGCTTCAGCGCAGCCGCGTTGAAGACAATATCCGCCCCTCTCAATGCCGAGGCGACGCATGCATAATCGCGCACATCGCCAATATGAAATTGCAACCGGCCCTGAAAATTGTGGAATATGACCTCGTCGGTGGCGACCTTGCGATGCTGGTATTCAAGACGCATGAGGTGTTGCTTGGCCTCATCGCGCGAGAACACGATCACTCTTGCGGGCAGCCCGTGATCGCCGCTGAGCAACCTCTTCACCAGCGCCTTCCCCAACGATCCGGTGCCGCCGGTTACCAGTACTCTTTTGCCTGCAAAGGGCTTGGACTCCATCAAGCTGCAACTCCTTCCGCCATCTCCGCGATCATCTCCGCCCAGGCGGGACGCGCCATCCCCGTTGCCCGCTCGAAGCGCTTTGCATTCAGCGTGCGATCGATCACCACCTCATCATCTGCCGTGATCGCAACCTCCAGATCGTACGCCTCGCGCAACGCACATAGCAGATCGTGCTTGCTGATCGCCTCGCCGGCCACATGATAGGTGCCGGCCAACTCCGGGAAATCCTGAATGGTCCGCTTCACGATCTGCGCCAGGCGAAGCGTGGTCAATCCGGAAAACACCGCCTTGCGAAATCCCTTCACCACATGCCGGTAGCGCGCTTCGCTCATGAACCATTCCAGCAACGACCTCTTGTGCGCGAGCTCGGGGCCAATGATGGATGTGCGCAACGTCAGTACGCCCGTGCCGCTCGGCTCCCCAATCAGCTTCGAGCGGCCATAGAGATCGGCGGCGTCCGGCAAATCATCTTCGCGGTAGTTGCCCCGCGCTCCGCTAAACACGCAGTCGGTGCTGAAGTGCACCACGCGTCCGCCCCACTCCTGTGCCGCGCGCGCGAGGTAATGGGGAAACAGGCCATTCACTGCGATGCTGGTGATCGGATCCTCTCCTCCCGGCAACGGCTTCAGCACCCCAATACAGTTGAGCAGGATGTCCGGCCTCAGCCCGCGAAGCACCTTTGCGCAATCGGCGGGAAACATCGCATCGACGTTTGCGATCACCGCCTTTCGCCCGAATCGTTCGATCACCTCAGGGCTGTCCTCCACGCGTCCGCGGACGGTGAGCGAGACATCGCCGAAGGCCGGCTTCAGCACTTGATACAGCATGTGGCCGAGCATGCCCCGACCGCCTAGAATACACAGCTTCATGAACGTGGAATGAAAGTCGTCGCCAGTATAGCCCGTCCCTCATTCCCTTTCGGGCCAAAATGTGAGACCAGCGAGCGCCATTTCGAAGCTTGGTTTCCGGCAGCTCGCTCAGGCTGCGCGAGAAGCTCCACAACACGTCCTTGCCCCCTGACCGGTCCAGTACTGCGCAGAGGAAGGTGGCGGGTGTTAGTTCTTGTTGAATTATGAAAGGCTGGAATTGGACGAACTCGATGCCGCGCGGCCCACCTCCCTGCTTTTACGATCCGCTGCCCGATGGCGGATACCGATTGGCCGGAGTCATGTACAACGCGCCCAAGCGCTTCACCGAAGAGCAGCTCGATCAGCGCATCCCCTTGAGCGTTGCCGCCTGGCATCAACATACGAACTTCTGCGCCGCGCCCAGGGGACGCCAGGCCGAATACCTGCCTCCCAACGCCAAATTCGGATTGATCGGCTCCATCTCCACCCCGGAAGCCTGTGCAGCCGAGGGCGGTACCTTCAGGCCGGTGCTCTTTAATTGGATGGTCCACGTCTATCCCAACCATCCAGGCCACGAGTTCGCCCTTGATTCAGAAGACAGCCATTAATGAGGTCCTGAACGATTCACCGGGTGCCGATGCTTTGCGCTCGGTGCGCGGGACTCGCATCTCCGGATCGACGGTGCAGAACTTTGTTAAGAAGCACGCCGTTTGCCTCCCGCATCCCTGTAGCTGATAATCAAGCTACGTAGTCCTCGCGATGAACCTGCCCAACTACCTGACGATCAGCCGCATCCTCTGCGTACCCATCCTGCTCTGGGTGATGCTCAGCGGCTATTTCTCTTCCGTACATGGCGAGAAGGAGATCATCGCTTCCCTGATCTTCATCCTCGCCTCGATCACCGATGGCTTCGACGGATACCTGGCGCGCCGCCGCAAGCAGATCACCACGATGGGCATGTTGCTTGATCCGCTGGCGGACAAACTCCTGGTCTCAGCGGCGTTCATCGCCCTGGTGCAGCTCAATCCCCACGTTGTTCCCGCCTGGGTCGCCGTGGTCATCATCGGACGCGAGTTTCTGGTCAGCGGCCTGCGCTCCATCGCCGCCGGCGAGGGCTTCACCATCGAAGCCAGCGACCTCGGCAAGTTCAAGACGGTGGTGCAGATCGTCACTGTGGTGGCCGCCATCCTGGCCCACCGCTGGGACGCCTGGTACTTCGGACCCATTACCATCCCGGTCGATCTCTTCGCGCACATGGCAGTGTGGTACACGGTGGCGGTAAGCATCATCTCCGCGACCGATTACTTCGTCGGCTTCTGGTCGAAGGTGGAAAAGACCGCGACCGTGCGCCGCAAGCGCCGCGCGTTCATTCTCAGCCGCCGGGACAAAGAGAAGAAGACGCAGCAGCAGGCGAGCCTTCCATAGTCACGGGTCGCAAGTCGCGGGTCACGGGTCGCAACAGGGGTCGCTGAAAGCGAGAGGAATTCGCGTCAAAAAGGGCACAAAACGATCGGAAATGATCGAAAAAACATCAAAAAAACATGTGCTTTTCGAGCAGAGTTACTCGAACCCTGGATGCTTTAGGTTAATTCTAAGGTGATCGTCCTCGTCATTGGTCATCGTCATGGAGCACAGACAGGAATGTCTGTGCCACCGAAACAAAAAGCAGAGCTTGCATTTTTCGCTTGACGTGACTATCGAGTCACGTTACCATTCACTCACGTAAGCAAATCGAAGAAAGCGAGTCAAAGGAGACAAGCGTATGCAATTAGACGAACTCACCCTCGACACTGAACAGCAGATCAACATCAAAGCCAAGCCGGAGAAGGTATTCGCCGCCATGCTGCATCGCCTGGGAGAAGGCAATGTGCGTCCCGATGGAGAACCTCTGCATTTGCAATTGGAGCCCAAAGCCGGAGGCCGCTGGTATCGCGACCGGGGCAACGGTGTAGAACATCTGTGGGGATTTGTGCAGGCCATCAAAGCGCCCAACCTGCTGGAGCTGAGCGGGCCGATGTTCATGTCGTATCCGGCGATCAATCACGTGGAGGTCAAGGTGGAGGAGGCCGCCGGAGGATCGAAGGTGACGCTGCGGCACCGCGCGATCGGCATGATCGATCCCGAGCACCGCAAAGGCGTCAGCACCGGATGGAAGCACATACTCGAAGGAGTCAAGCAGGACAGCGAGTAGCCTGTGGCCTCTGCGAGTGAACTCGATCCGGTGTGGAAGGCGCTCTCGGACCGTACACGGCGCGCAGTGCTTGACCTGCTGCGCGCTGGTCCGCGGACCACCACCGAAATCGTGGACGCCTTCCCTCAGCTCACGCGGTTCGGCGTGATGAAACATCTCGACGTGCTGCGCAAGGCGCAGTTGGTGCATACCCGGGAATCGGGAAGAGAGCGCGTGAACTCCCTGAATGCCGTGCCCATCCGGCAGATTTACGAGCGATGGGTCAGCCCCTTTGAGGAGCTTTGGTCGAGCGAGCTCCTGCGCATTAAGGAACTCGCGGAGCAGGAAACTCCTACGCGACGCCAGTCGGACGAAAAGAAACATTAAACAGAATAGGAGAATGATATGACGACAGCCATGAGCAGCATGAGAACGAAAGAACATCCGGTGGTAACCGAACAGGAGTGGCTCACCGCCCGCCAAGAGCTTCTGCGGAAAGAGAAACAATTAACCCGGCTGCGCGACGAGCTCAGCCGGGAGCGCCGCGAACTGCCCTGGGTGAAGATTGAAAAGGAGTATGTCTTTGAGGGAGCGAAGGGCAAGGAGACGCTCGCCGACCTCTTCGCCGGACGCAGCCAATTGATTATCTATCACTTTATGCTGGGTCCGGAGTGGGAGGAGGGCTGCCCGAGCTGCTCGTTCCTCGCCGATCACATCGACGGGGCGCTCAAGCATCTGGCTGCGCGCGATGTGACGTTGGTCGTGGCCTCGCGCGCGCCTCTCGCCCGGATAGAAGCATTCAAGAAGCGCATGGGATGGAAGTTCAAGTGGGTGTCGTCTTACGGCAGCGACTTTAACTTCGACTATCACGTCTCCTTCAGCAAAGAGGAGATCGCGAGCGGCAAGGTGATTTACAACTATGGGACTCCGAAGTTCCTGGGCGAGGAGATGCCGGGCGCCAGCGTCTTCTACAAGGACGAGGTGGCCAACATCTTCCACACGTATTCCGCCTATGCGCGTGGGCTGGATATCCTGCTGGGCGCATACAACTACCTCGATCTTGCGCCCAAAGGCCGCGATGAAGACGGCCTGGCCTTCACCATGTCATGGGTGCGCCACCATGACCGCTATAAGGATGCGCTCAAGGCGGAGAAAGAACAACTGGTTTCGAGCCCGACATCGTCCCGGTCCTGTTGTGCGGAAGAACAGCACGCGTAAGCAGTGGGCCATCGCGGGTTGGGAGACCGACCCGCGACAGTTTCAACAAAGAGCGGAGCAACTACATGTGTCCCATGTGTTTTATGACTGCCGCGTTGATCGCCGCTGGCGCCGGTTCGGCGGGTGGACTGGCTGCATTTGCGGTAAAGAAGTTTCGCGCTGAAAAGACATTGCATAAGTCGGTTCCAACGGGACGATCCAATAATTCTGAGTTGGCGAGGTTGAGCGAATTTCGTATTCCGGGCGAGTTGGATAGCGCCGCCGACCTTGAGTGTTAGAGGACGAAATGCACATAGCGCTCAGCGCTTGCTGTATTCATCGCGCAAGCGGGTTTGCCGGTTCTCCATCGATATTTCTTTTCCGGCGATGAAGACGTGCTTCACGTCGGTTTTCACGTCCAGCGGATCGCCATTCGAAATCACCACGTTGCCGATCTTGCCCACTTCGAGCGAGCCGAGCTGGTCGCCGAGACCGAGCATCTCAGCGGGATTGATGGTCAGCGCCTTCATCGCCTCGTCGTAAGGGAGGCCGTAAGCAACCGCGTATCCGGCGGCGTAGGGCAGGTTGCGGGTGTTCTGTGAGTCGTAGCTGGCGAAGGCGATCTTTACCCCGCGCTTCTCTAAATCAGCCGGCAACTTATAAACCGCGTCGTAACGCTCGCCATCCCGGGGAGCGGCATAGATCGGTCCCACGATCACGGGAACGTGATACGCGGCGATCTCATCGAGCACGTTCTGTGCATGGGTCACATGATTGAGGATGACGTGCAGCTTGAAATCCTGCGCCATCCGCATCGCGGTCTCGACGTCATTGCCTTCCGATGCGCCGACGATCACGGGCCGCCTGCCTTCGAGGTAAGGGAGCAGGGCTTCGAGCTTCTGGTCGCGCTTGGTGACCTTGCCGGCAGCGAGTTGATGGCCGTATTCCTGGGCGTCGAGGAAGGCCTGCCGCATCTGCGCGATCTCGCCCATGCGAGTGGAGGGATATTTGGCTGGTTGGCCCCGGCCGCCGCGCTTCTGATTGGGGCCGAAGTTGAGCGGCAGGGCGATGTCTTCGACCAGGAGCATCTGGTCGCGATCGCGGCCCGCGAGCTGGATGAACGAGTCCTGCCCGGGCAAGGTGTTGTTTTCGCCGGGGACCACGACGGCGTTGGTAATCCCGTTGACGCGGGTGATGGGAATGCGGTCCGACTCGGCGTGAAAGGCGTCATAGACATGCATCTGGGGAGTGATTTCGTCGGAGGGTTCTACCTTGTCCACAGTCATGTGGTCGGCGTCGATCTCGACCAGGCCGAGGTCGGTTTCCATGTCAATCAGCCCGGGATAGACGGTCATGCCGGTGGCGTCCACCACCTTCGCTCCGGCAGGCGATTTTGCGCCCGCGGCGGGACCGACGTAGGTGATGCGTCCGTTCTCGAGGACGACGGCGCCGTTTTCGATTACTCCCTTGGTGACGGTGAGCACCTTGCCCCCGCGAATCACAATGGGCGGCGTGGACATGCCGCGGGTTTTTAGGGCAGAGATATTTTGACTGGCGCGATGGAGGTCGGCCTGCCCGTCGGCGGCGACGGTATTCTGCTGCGCGATTGCGGTGAGGGCGAATACGAGAATACCCCAGGCGCTAAAGCGCCCTATCGTTTTCAGCGCTTTACCCCCCGCCTGAAGTCGGGGGTCTACCCAGGCAGGGTTCTCCCCCACGCGGGCGCCTGGCTTCGGAACTTTCCTGGTAGATAGGAATAGCTTTAAGTTATGCATGACTACTTCACCTCTCCATCTTCCGAGCCTTCGCTATCGCCGCCGCTCATCGGCCCCTGACGCCAGTGCGTGAGTCCGTAGCCGGGCAGCGAGCGATCGAAATACACGGTACCATCGATCAGCACCTGGTCCACCAACGCATAACTGGAGAGCGGATCGCTGTTCCAGATGCCGATGTCGGCGTCTTTGCCCACGTCGAGCGATCCCACGCGGTCGTCCACGCCGATAATCCAGGCGGGATTGAGGGTGATCATCTTGAGCGCCTCTTCTTCGGTCGCCCCGCCGTAGTGGACCATCTTCCCCGCCTCCTGGTTCAGGCGGCGGACATAGTCGTTAGAATCGCTCTTGAGCGCGACGCGGACGCCCTGGCGCATACACATGACGGCATTCCAGGGGATGGCGTCCCAGGCTTCCCACTTGTAGCCCCACCAATCGGCGAAGGTGGCGATGGCGACGTGGTCGGCGGCGATCTTGTCGGCTATCTTATAAGCTTCGAGCGCGTGATGAAAGCCGCGCAGGTTGTAACCGAACTCCTTTGCGATCTGCATCTCGGTCAGCATCTCGTCGGCGCGATAGACGTGGATCTGGACGAAGACCTTGCCGCGGAGCACGTCGGCGAGCTCGTCGAGCTGCAGGTCGCGCTTGGGCGGGGTCGCATCTTTGTCGCCCTTGGCGGTCTTCTCGTTGTAGGCATCCCAGGCGCGGCGATACTCGCGCGCCTTCTGCAGGGCCTCGCGCTGCACGAAGAAGTTGCCCTCGCGGGTGGAGGGTATCTGATTGCGCGATCCGTAGACGCGCTTGGGATTTTCACCGCTGGCGAACTTGATAGAGCGCGGTGCATTGGGAAAGAGCATCTGGTCGCGCTCATCGCCGAACTTCAGCTTGATCACCACGGCTTCCCCGCCGATCATGTTCGCCGAACCATGCAGCAGCAGCGCGGAGGTCACCCCTCCGGCCAGCGCATGGTAGAGCGCCTTATCGGTGTAATCGAAGGCGTCCGCCATTTTGACTTGCGCGGTCACGGGGCTGGTGGCCTCGTTGACGTCGCTATCGAGCGCCATGTGCGAGTGGGGATCGATGATGCCCGGCATGACGAACTTGCCGGTAGCGTCAATCACCTTCGCCCCCGCGGGCGCGGCGATATTTTGTCCCACGGCGGCGATTTTGCCGTTGTGGATGAGCACGCTGCCGTTTTCGATCCTGCCATGGGTGACGGTCAACACGGTGCCGCCTTTGATGAGCACGTCGGAATCCGCTTGCTGCGCGTACAGGAATGCGGGGAGCGATAACAAAACAAGGGGTAAGAGCAGCGATCGGGTGAATCGCATGGGGAGATCTCCTTCTGATTTTTCCGGGCAGCCAATGGTAACAGAGGGCTGGGCGAGGATTGCAGTCATATATAATCCGCTCACTCTCCGATTCAGAAATGCTATGAGTCCTGTGGCCCCTCGCTCGAACGCCGCTGATCCACTGCGCAACTCCGGCCGCGGCTGGCGCGCGCTTTTTGCCTGGCTGGCGCTGGCGGCAATCATTGTTCTCACGGTACTTGCACAGCGTCCGCCACGGGCGACCTCGAGAGCGGCGCCAATGACGGAATTTTCGTCGGCGCGCGCGATGGAGATGCTCAAGCAGATCGCGCAGAAGCCGCACCCTGTGGGATCGGCGGAGCACGAGCGGGTGCGCGAGCAACTGGTCAGCGATCTAACGGCGCTCGGCTTGCCTCCGCAGGTAGAGACTTATACCGGCGTAGAAACCATCGGCCACGGGATCATCGCGGGGAAGGTCTCCAACATAATCGCGCGCCTGCCCGGCTCCGCGAATAGTCGCGCAGTGGTGCTGACCGCGCATTATGATTCGGTGGAGCGCGCGCCCGGCGCGGGGGACGATGGCGGCGGCGTAGTCACCATTCTGGAGACGCTGCGTGCGCTCAAGGCCGGCCCGCCGCTCAAGAATGATGTGATTGCGCTCTTCACCGACGGTGAAGAGGAGGGGCTGCTGGGCGCGCACGCGGCGGCGGTGCACGACCCATGGCTGCGAGATGCGGGCGTGCTCTTCAATTTTGAGGGACGAGGGGACCGCGGGGTATCTTTTTTGTTTGAGACCAGCAGCGGCAATCAGAGGCTCGTAGAGGAATTCGCCAAGGCCGCCCCATATCCGTTCGGATCGTCATTGAATTACAGCATTTACAAGATGATGCCCAATGACACCGACTTTACGGTGTTCCGCCGGGCCGGGATTGCAGGCCTGAACTTCGCCTGGGCGGAACGCTTTGAGGCCTACCATTCCCGCCTCGATACTCCGGCGAACCTCGATGAGCGCAGTCTGGAGCATGACGGCACATATGCGCTGGCGCTCACCCGGCACTTCGGCGACCTCAATCTGAAGCAGATCGCTTTGCAGGACGCCAAGGGCCGGGACGAGGTGTTCTTCGATTGGTTCGGCCCCTACTTCGTGCATTATCCGGTCGCCTGGGTGCTGCCGCTGTTCATCGCCGCCAGTATCGGCATGTTTGGCGTGCTCGCGTTCGCGATCCGAAAGCGCCTGCTTTCCATGGGCAGGCTGGTGGCAGGATTCGGCGGCAGCGTGGCAATACTGGCGGCGACTCTGGTTGTGACCGGCGGCGTCTTCTGGATCATCAACCGGGCGTTCCGCGCGCGCTTTCTCTTCGGTGATGTTCCGTCGAATGACTTGCTGGCGGTGGCGCTGCTGCTCTTCGGGACGGCGGCGGCCACGGCGATATTTCTCTGGTTCCGCCGATTGGCGGGTACGCCGGCGCTGGGGGCGGGCGGTCTGCTGATATTTTGGGCGGCCACCCTGGCGATGACCGTGGTCTTGCCTACGGGCAGCTACATCGCGTTCTGGCCGATGGTGTTCGCGACCCTCGCCTTCGCGCTGGTGGCCGCCGGTTCGCCGCGCGCGGCGTGGATCGCGGTTGTGCCCACCGTATTGTTCTTTGCTCCCTTTTTCTTCTCCGGCTTTATCCTGCTCTCGCTGAACATGGTTTATGCGCTGGTCTGCGGCGTGCTGCTGGGACTCTGCTGGGCGCTGCTCGCCCCCGCGCTCGAGTTGCTCGTGCCGTTGCGCAATAGTGCTCGCGCGGCATATGCGCTGCTGGCGCTTGCTGTGGTGTTCACCATCGCCGGGGTCGCGATGTCGCAGCCCAGCACCGCGCATCCCATGCCGGACACGCTCTCCTACGCGATTGACAATGACCAGGCGAAGGCGGTGTGGTTCAGCTACGATGATGCGCCCGATGGGTGGACGGCGAGCTATCTCACGCGCACTCCGCGGAACAGCCGAATACCCGGTTATCTAGGCGGGACGGATTACCCCGTGCTCTGGAACCCGGCCCCGTTGCTGCCGCTGGAGCCGCCTTCGGTGGAGATACTCGATAGCCAGATGAACGGCGGAGCGCGGTCGCTTCATCTTCGGGTGCGCTCGCCCCGCAACGCGCCGATGCTACGCATCAGGTTGGGGAAGAGCGAGACGATCACCGCGGCGACGATTGCCGGCGAAGCAGTGTCATTTGAAGCCAGAAAAAAGCTACAGGACAGCTCCGGCTGGCGGGTGGATTTGCATGGATATGGCGACACGCCGGTCGAGGTGATGCTCGAAATTCAAGCACCGCGGGGCGCGAAGACCGCGGACTGCAAATACTGGCTGTCGGACCGCTCGTACGCTTTGCCGGAAATACCCGGCAGCAATTTACCGGCGCGTCCCGATCGATTCATGGCATGGTACGGCAGCGATGAACTGATCGTCAGCCGCACGCTCAGCTTTTGCCTGTGAGTGCGCTCGGGACTTCTTTCATTACTTATGCTCCGGCGCGCTTGCGCTTCTCCCGCTCCTCCTGCGCATCGGGGTGTAAATGCGCCAGAGGAAGAAAGTATTGCGACCCTTTGATGGGCTCATCCAATCGCCGCAACAGCTCGTTCAGGTCCTCGTTATGCTCCACGAAATCAATGTCGTTGGTGTTCACCACCAGCAGGTCTGACGCAGTGTAGTGGAAGAAGAAATGTTCATAGGCGCGCACCACCTCTTCGATATAGGCGTTGGAAATCTCCTGCTCCTCAGGAGCGTTCTTGCGCCGCAGCCGCTTCTTGAGCGCCTCCGGGGCCGCCTGCAGATAGATCACCAGATCAGGCGGGGGCAGTTGCTTGCGGAAGAGATCGTAGTAGCGGTTGTAAACGCTCAGCTCCGCGTCGGAGAGATTGATGCAGGCGAAGAGTTTGTCTTTCTCGATGACATAATCGGCGACCACGGTCTCGCGGGCGGCGGTATCGATGGATTTTAGCTGGTCGAAGCGCTTGATTAGAAAGTCCATCTGCGTGGCGAAGGCGGTGCCCGCCTGGCCTTTATAGAATTCGACGAGAAATGGGTTGTCCTCCGGCTCCTGAATGCGGCGCGCGTGCAGGCGCTCGCTGATGATCTGCGCCAAGGTGCTCTTGCCGACGCGGATGGGCCCTTCAATCGCAATGTAGCGGGGAGGTTCGAACAACTTTGCCATTGAAGGCGAGAATAGCCGAAAACCGGCGTGGCGGCTATACCGTAGTTAGGGCTGCCGTGGAACGTGCTCCGTTGCTGGCGTGGAACGCTGGCTTTCATTTCCCCGCAGGTCCACTGCCGTCACCGTATAAATGTAGGCCGCTCCTGGCTGAAGGCCATTGCGATCAGTGAAGGCGGAGCTCTTCACCAGTTCGGGGTTGATCTTGCCGCAAGCCGCTGGGCGATTGGCAGGCCTCGATTCGAGCATAGCGCAGCGATAGACGTTGTAACCCGCCAGATCGCGCGCCCCATTGGGCAGCCAACTGAGATCAATGGAAATCCTGCCCGCCTCCTCTCCGTTGAGGATGGCTGCGAGGCCGATCGGAGCAGTCGGAGCAAAGGTATCCACGGTGGTGATAGATGCCGACGCGGCAGGCCCGCTCTCGAATTCGATCACCTCACCGTCGCCGGCGGTCACGCGGTTGATGGTCCTGACCTCATAGTTGTAGCGTTGCTGCCATTCGAAGTGGGTATCGCGGAACTCGTCCTCGGCCGCTGGAACCTCCCCGATCTGCAGGCGACGCTTTTGCTTCGGCCAGCCGCTGGAGCGCGCGGGGTCCGTTCCTCCAAGGCCCGTTCTGAAGATGCGAAAGCGATATTGAACGCCAGCCGCCGGGGACGGTTTCACTCCGGGATCGGATATGCGGAGGACTACTGCGTCGGAGGTGGCCTCCGCCGTAACCGATTTCACATTCGGCCACGCCGGCTGATGGGGAACATAGACCAGATTCGAGCGGCCTGCTGATCTTCCTCGGTCGTTCTCAACCAGCACCGCGAGATGGTTGTCGCGGGGCAGCGGCTCGGTCAAGCTCACCACCGCGCCCGGCTTCAGGCTGCTGGCATCCCACGCCTTGAGTGGCGTGCAGGACGCTGCGCCGGTGCTGCCACACTCCTCCAGCACCACCTTACCCAGATTTTTCATCACCAGGCGATCGGTATTTTCCTGAGGAAGATGAAAGCTGATGTTCACCTGATCGGCAACGCGGGTAGCCGCCAGATCGCTTACCGGACGCGGCAGTTGCAATGATGGGGGCAGCGGCGCTCCCGGCACCCCGCACCCGGCGAGCAGCGCGGCCATGCACCCGACGGTCCACATTGAATTCGAAGCTCGATTCATAGTGCGGTAAAGAGAAGAGACTAACAGAGCACGCAGCCGTCGGCCGCCAGTCACCAGCAATTGGTAGCCGGTAGCAGGCGGCTAGTTGATAATAGAAGTATGAACATCCGCGAACAGCTTGAAAAAGACATCATCGCCGCGATGAAGGCGCGTGAGGAGCACAAATTGACCACTTTGCGGATGGTCAAATCCGCACTGAAGAGCCGCGAAATCGATAAGCGCGCCCCGCTCGATGAGCAGGAGACGCTGCAAACCCTGAGTACCTTGATCAAACAACGCCGTGACTCAGTCGAGCAATTCACTAAGGGCGGACGCCAGGAACTCGCTGACAAAGAAAGCTCCGAGATCGCCATCATTGAGGCATACATGCCCAAAGCGGCCGATGCAGGCGAAGTCTCTGAAGCGGTCAAGGCTGCCATCGCCGAGATGACTGCGGCCGGCACCGCTCCCAACATTAAAGACATGGGAATGGTGATGAAGGCGGCGATGGGGAAATTTCAGGCATCCGGGGCACGCGTGGACGGTAAGCTGGTCAGCGAAGAGGTAAAGAAGCAATTAGCAGTTAGCAGTTAGCAATTAGCAGTTAGCAATTAGCAATTAGCAATAAGCAATAAGCAATAAGGTTCGGTCGCAATCCGCCAGCTCAATCAGTGATGCATTCCATGAGCGATATAAAAAATATTAATGTCATGCCGAAATCAATTTTCATCGGGTGCCTTGCCTCGGTAATAGGCACGGCCTTGATCTTCGGCACGTTCAGCTTGCTGCTGCATATCGCCGAGCACATCGCCGGCGCCACCTTGCCCAATGGCACGCTGATCGACCTGTTTCAGAAAAATTTTCAGACTGCCCTGTTTGCAGTGGGCGGCGTCGCCCTCTCCTGCTTCTCCTTCGGGTTCTTCATCGCCTACTCCCGCCTCAGCAGCCGCGCCGAACTGGGCCAATAATCGCGTAGGGGAAGAGAAGGGTGTAAATTCGATTCACCCCCGGAACGAGAATCGAACCGGAAACTAGAGACTTGCTCTATGCATGATTGGATCAAAGTCCTCATCAGCACCTTCGTGGGCTTCTTCGGAGGGGTGGCGGCCGAACCGGTCAAGCTGCTGCTTGCCAGCCAGTTGCATCGCCGCACCTTCCGCAAATCGGTTTACGCCGAACTGGTGGTAGTGAGCGGCAGAATGGCGGCGCTGGTGCAATACTCCAAGACCCAGCCAACACCGGAGGCGCTCGCTTGGGGACTTCGAACTTTCGATCTCAGCCCCATCACGCTCGATGTCTTTGAGCACTATTACACCGCGGAGCGCCCGCTACTCTACTCGGTCAGCGAAGCCCCCTGGTTCATACACATCCACCGCATGGTTAAGCACGTCAATCAAGTGCCGGAAGAGAATGCGATCGAGAAGGTCTGCGAGATCCGCAAGGCCCTCGAACACATCTACTCGCTCGCCGAGCGCGGATCGTTGCAATCCAAGGTGCTCAGCGATAATGCCCGGGAGTGGCGCGCCACCGACCATAACCTGAGCACTGCTGGTGTTCCCGGGCGCTCGCGCGCAGTTGCCGTAAAACGGTAAGCTCTGCTGACCTTCGACACCCGATTTCTGATTTTGACTACTGCTCCGCGACATCCCACTCCGCCGCGCCCCGCTCCATGATTGCCGGCAAGTCCTCCGGCATAATGAAGCGCTGCTGAATCAATTTTTTGGCGGCGTCTTTATATTTTGCGAGGTAATCCTCCTTCGACGGGTAGCGCTCCGCGATCGCCTTGCGCGGATCATGATTGGCCTTTCGCTCCGCCTCGGTCTTCGCGAGCGGAATGTAGGACCCGAGAAAGCTCACCCGCTGCTCCGGGGCGCCGATTGAGGGGCTGCGCAGGTTCCATCCCGTATAGGTTGCGAGCGGGAGTTGCATCTCCGGCAGGCGCACTCCGCCAAGATCGTTACCGTCGGCATCCGCCTGCGGAACCAGCGCGGGAAAGGGCGCGCCCACTTCGGGCGGCTCGATGCTGGCAATCCCCTTGCGCAGAAATTCCTGGCCGAAATAAAGATGATAAGCCTGCTGGTTTGTAGCCGGAACATTCACGCCCTCAATCGCCGGGAACTTCAACTGCGCGCGCGGGACCAGCGTTCCCTCGCTGATGTGGGGATAAACGCTCTCCGGCGGTGGAGTGTTTTTCGCGACCCATGCGTCCATGTTGGTAATCATCGCCCGCCAGAACCACACAACCGGGTTCGGGTCCTCCTTCTGCTGGCCCTTCAACTCGCCTGCTCCGAACAGCGGAGGAAATGGCCCGGAAAAATGTTGCAGCCCGGCGAAGTAGTAGATGCGCGTCTCCGCCGGTATCTCCACGTCCGCCTTGCCGTCCGCCGTGGTATGAATCAGCGACGCCGCCCGCCCCCAATACTCATATGATGTGTTGCTGTAGAAAATCTTCGGCGTATGCGTCGAGTATTGCAGCAGCCCCTGGGTAATTCCATTCACCGCATCGTGCTCCGGCAAATCAGTGAAGGGGAAGAGGTCGGTGGGGTAGAAGAGCGCGTTCATGGGCTGCGCATCGCGCGAGGGCTGGGCAAAGCGATGATTGAAGCTGCCTCGCCCCGCGCCAGCCACATGCGACAGCACGCCATCGAGTGCCTGCCGGTCGCTTTCGTCGGTATTGAAATTCTGGTAAAGGAACTGGTGCAGGAAGCGTCCCGACTGCGAGATACCCATGGCGTATGCGCGCTTCACTGGGGCCAGCGCTTTCGCATCATACTTTGACCAGGCTATGAAATCGCGCACCCCCGCCAGGCCGAGCCCCTCCACCACCGGGTCCTGCGCGACATAAACCACTTCGTATATCCTTCCCTTCTCAAAGCCGCCGTCGAGCGTGATCGAGTGATGGTCCGCGCCGAACTTCCATTGCGTGCGCGGAATGACGGTCCGCTTCGCCAGCGGAGAATCGCGCACCGTCAAGACATTTTGCGGCGAGTCAGGATCCGACACATCGTAGCTATTGCCACCGTTGCGCCCCACCAGGATGTGCGACAACGGCCAGCTTTCCGCGCGCTCAAAGGGGGTGAAATCCGCGCGCACCAGCCCCGTAATGTGTCCGCCGCCACGCTCGTGCGCCACCGGAGCATACAACCGCAGCACGTTGGGGGCCTCGGGCACGTCCCACTGCCAGCCCAGCCACGCCAGCGTGTATCCGCGATTCATCAGGAAGCCATCGCCGAACTCCTGCTCGGTCTGGGGATCGCGCGATCCCTTGGCCCGCTGCACGAGGGACAGCATCCCTTTACCGCCACGGTTGGTGACCTCGAACAGCATCGCCCCGTTGCCACGCGCCGTTTGCTTCGGCCGCAGGATGTAGAAGTCGGCGGAGTACTCCACCTCGCCCTGCGCATTGCGGGGCGCGAGATCGAGGTCAACGATCTGCCGGTCGTGCACATTGCCGGGATCGGCGGTGAAGTAAATCTTTCCCGCAATCTTCTCGTACGCGCCGGCCGAACCAAAGCTATTGCCGCCCAATACGTCCTGCCGCGAAGTGACCTCTACGTGATCAACCTTCGCAACGGCGCTGACCGAGGTCAGAAACAGAGCGGCGGATATCAGGAGAACAGCAAAGGGAGAAAAACGATTTATCCTCATCGGCAAGAGCATAGCAGAAGCAGCGGCTCGCGATGGTCTGAGTGCCGCACGGAAATAGAGACCGGTGCGTGGCTGCCGGGTAGAAGTTGGAGAGGGACGGAAGGCGCGGAGCAATGCGAGGTGGGGTATAGCTGTCTTGCTCATGCGTGGAGATTGTAACGTGAGCAGCGGCAGATTTTGTGGTGGTAGTCAGGGTAGCAGACTAGTAAAATATAGATATGGCGACATGGCCTAAGACATTCATCGATTCCAAGCCATTGACCGACGTCGAATTGGCAGAGCGCCGCTATGCGGTCCAGAACACTATTGGCACCTTGAGAATCGAGGGCCTAGAGATGCCCGCGAACGAACTCGACATTCTTGAGCGCTATGCGCGCGGGACAATTGAAGTGGAACAGGTGCGCGCTGAGATGGCGGCGCTGCCCTTAAAGTGCCACTGAGCGTTGATGGCGAAGGTAGGGCCGCACGATCCTCATTTCGACCCGAACTGCGGCGTTCTCCGAAATTTTCCAGGCATAAGCGATCCGGAGTCTCTTACCATCTTTGAACGGCGCTTTTCCGCGGCTCGCAGCCTGGAGCTTTTGCAGAAGCCGATTATCGGCGCCTTCGACCGATCACACTTGCAGGCGATCCATAAATATATTTTTCAGGACGTCTATCCCTGGGCAGGAGAGCCGCGCGCGGTCAATATCTCGCGCAGCAGTGCGCCTTTCGCGGCGGTCGAGTTTATGGCGAGCTATCTGGAGGAGGAGTTGCGGGAGCAGATGTATAACGCGCGTAACATTCAGTAGATCTCATTTCCTTAATCTATTTTAGATTCAAGTCTATTCTGCTCCGCATGCCAAGCAACAGTATGGCGTCGTGCGGCAACTGTTTGAAACTGCTCCGCAGGTTGAGATGTTTTCACTCGTTTTTCTACGGAGATTCTCAGATCCAATGTTTTCAATACAGACACA
>JBDTLH010000216.1:0-7478 GCA_039934875.1 Acidobacteriaceae bacterium
CGCTGCTGCATTGTGCCCTCTTAAAAACAGTATGACGGACAAGCACAAAATCAACATCGCCCACACATTCTCGGAAATCAAGTTGGTCAGCTCAACGGCCTGTTTTAGCTTCTCCATGCCCCCTCCGCAAATCTTCCACACTCGGTACCGACAGCTTTTTCGGCTTTCCCGCTATCCCCATCGTCAAGATCGAAACCGCCCAGTTTCTCCTCTTTGGCACCGCGTTATACAACTGCACATACGAGTTCTCCAGCTCTCCCGCATATCCAGCTAACGAATCGTACTGCTGCTGTTGCAGTGCCCGTGTCTTGTTGGCATCCTCCACCTGTTGTTGCAGTCCAGAGTTCTCGCCGCTCAATGCCTCGTTCTGCTTCTGGCAGAGCGGACGGTCCGCTAGACAGGCCGCGATGGTCCTCTCCTCTGCATCACTGTAAACAATGCCGCTTTGCGCCGCGACTCCTTGCTCTCGCATCGCGTTTGCGTTCGCGGCATGCAGCGATCCCGACGGGATTTGTGCCACCGTGTTCGCTGCCGCCAGTCGCTCGCCCTGTATGCTTTCATTCGCCGCCGCGTTCTTGGATACGGCAGCCACCAGCACCGCGCCTCGCGCATCAATCGTGGCAATCTGCTCCCGCAAAGTCCCTATCTCCGCCAACACATCGCGCCGCTCCTGGCTGCGCGTCTGCTCATTGTCTTGCGCCGAGGTCGCCTGGGCCGACTGCACACCCTTGTGCTCCCCCAGATTCACATAGTGCTGACGCACGGCCAATAGCGCCAACGCTACTCCCGCCGCCATCAACGCGCGGCGCACCCAGATGTTCTGCAACAGGATCATCCACGTCACGCCACTACCTCCGGCACGTAAACGGTCCCGGCGCCTGTGCTTCCCGCGTACGCCAGCCGTCGCGGCGCAGCCCCGCAGTCCATCTGCACGTGAATGCATCGCGGAACCCCGCCGCTACTCTCCAGAATGACCTTGTCAAACGGCAGCCCGCTCTTCAATCGCAGCCAATCAAATACCATTCGCAAGCTCTCGCCCTCCACGTCGAAATCCGCCGCCGCCTCCGTCCCCGAAAACAGGTGCCATGATTTTGCCTTCCCCCCAACTGCCCGATTGTGTTCCGGATCGCGGTACCCGCAATGCACCCTCACCGCACGCCCATACTTCTCCCGTACCGGCTCCAGCACCTGATCGCACAACGCCTGTGCGCTCTTCCGCACACACTCGTTTGCCGCTTCGACCCCCAACTCCGCGGCCGAAAAGTTCTTGGTCAACATCATCATCGTGTCCTCTTTACGATCAGCGCATCGAGCTTGCTTTCAATTCGATCGAGCCGCTGGTTCCACTCCGCCTCGCGCTTCTGGTGCTCGTTCTCGCGCGCCTCCTGCTCCGCTCTCGGCACCACGGTGCGCTCGATCGCGGCGATCCGCGACGTGTTGTCTTGCATGCGCGCCTGCACTGACGTGAACGCTCCTACCGCGCCCACCAGCAGCACCAGTACAGAAATCAACTCTCCGCCTCCGAAACTCTTGATTGTTCTTAATCCCTGTTCCCTGTCCAACCTTCACCTCACAAGCTCGTTTTCACCAGCGCCATCTCGCGCGAATAATTTCCACTCCCATCCACCTGCTTGAGATAGAACTCATCCGCGTTCGCTCCCTGCGGTAGAGAAAACTGCGCCGTCGAACTGCTCGCCACCAGCCCTGCCGTGGTCTGCCCCCATCCCTCCGCCGTGCTCCTCACCTCCACCGCGCCTCCGCTCACCAGCGTCCCGCAATCGACCTGAACTGCTCCGCCCGCGACTCCGCTCACCTGCACCGATGTCAAATCAGGCGCATAGATCGCCCCCGCAACTCCTCTTGCTGCCGTTAGCAACGGTTTCGCCGGCGTACTCTTGATCGCAATCGGACTCGCCCCATCATTCGCCAGCTTGATCTTTGTCTGGAACGTATCCGCCCTCATGCTCACCGGCGTGATCGTGACGTCACGCACAATTCCCGTATTACCTCCAACGGAAATCGCATCGCCCGGCCACACGTCTGTTCCCAGTGCCGCCGTGGGATCCATCACCTGCCCTTGCAACAACGCCGCCGGATCACTCGCGTCCGCCAGCAACGCCGCCGCCGCATTCTCGCAATCCGCCGTGCTCCGCGTCACCGGAGAGTCCGCATTCACTGTCAAGCTGTGCTCTCCAACCACTACGCTCGCGTTTCCGCCCGACAACGTAGCTGTTGCCGAAGCTACTCCTCCCGTCCGATAGCGCAGTTTGAGTACGTCGCCTGACGCCGGTGTCCAGCTCAGCTTCACCTGTCCCTTGCTCAACCACGCCTCTGCCCCGTCCCGCTTCGCTCCAAAGCGCAACAGTCGTTCGCTTCCCCCGGCTACATAGCGCGCCTCGACCGCCGGCCCCTGCGTTACCTTCACTGCTGCCATCGTGAGCGAAGCCACCGTCGCATTCATCGCTACAGCGGTCGCAAACGACGGAGACTCCGCCAAAGTCTGTGTCGCCAGTAGCCATAGCGTCTTCCCGCCCGCGCTCTGCTCCTCCATCTCGCAATGCACGCTGACCCATGACGCAATATCCTGCCCGCCCAAACCGCTGCTCGCTGGATGCTTCGAGCTGTGATATACCTGCGCCCTGCGCACATGCTCTGGCGCGAACAGCCGTACCCGCAGCGTGTACTTGGAAGCCGTGTTCACCCCCACCGCCGGCCCGCTCAGAACGCCATTCATCACTGCTTGAAACTGTGCTCCGCCACCCGCGGCGGCGGACAATTCGAATCCCGCGAAACATCCCGCTGGATTTCCATTCTGATCGAAGCGCAGCACCGGATCAGACATCAATCCCATCAATCCCGGTTCTCCGCAACTTGCAACCACCACATTCCCGACCTCGAACAGCACCCGGCCGCCCAACTCCACCGGAGCGCCCACTGCAAGCTCGCACACGCTGCCGCTCGCCGCCACCGACACCGCGCCCTTCGCTATACTGACCGCGCTCACCGCCCCGCTCACCGCCAGCAATGTCTGGCCATTTGCAAACGCGTCATAAAAGAGCTTTCGCTCCTCCGCCCCTTGGATCGGCTCTGAAACCTGAATTAGACTGCTCGAACCATTCAGCGCGCTGTACTCGCTGACAAATGTCTGCGCTTCGTTCTTGCCCTTGACCGTTACCGTCGTCTTCGCCGCGGCAGTCGAAAGCTCTTCTATCTGCGAGTTAGCCGTGTGTACCACCGCGCCCACCGGCTGGACCACCAGTTGCCCCCCAATCACGCGATAGCTCAACCTCGATTGTGAGGAAACCGCCTCCATCACATCCATCGCGCTCTCCCCCGCGCCGATCTCGATAGCGGGGATCTGTATTCCTTCCGCGAATCCGCCGTCATTCGCAACCGCAGCCGCCCCCGCGATTTGCGCTGCCAGCAAACCTCCCGCGCTCGCCGTCGTCGTGCCCGTCAACCCGCCCGGAACACTCGCCCCTCCCAACGTCGCCTCGACGCTCAACGCGATCAGCGCCACCGCGTGTACAGGGCCCTGTTCGCCCCATCCCAGATACTCAAAGGAAACATCCGCGACCACTCCTGTGAACAGGGCTTCCGCCGTCACGCTGGCTATCGCGAGTTTCGCTCCAATCTGTGGCACAAGCACTTGGGGCCGCTGCAGCAGCAACTTCAAACTGCACTGCGAAGGACGGTTCAAGGCCCTCTTGATCTCCAGCCCCCCATCGTCAAGCACATACCCGGAGAAATCCTGCGCCCCGTTTCCATCCAAGAGATCAACCGTAATATTCAATCTGCCTCCTCTTCCGCCAAACAAAAGGCGGAGCCGAAGCCCCGCACTCTAAACAATTTCTTTCTCCAGCAGCAGCACCCGTGGCTTAATACGCCGGTCCACCTGCCGGCAGATAGCTCCGGTAGCACAGCACCGTCTCCCCATCCACCGCATCCACCACCGGCAATGCTCTGAACTCCGCCGCTAATCCTACCTGCTCCACGCCCGCGCCCAATACGTGCCCAGCCTCGCCCGCGCCAATCATCGCCTGCAGCCGCGGATAGTAAAAGCACACGCGATCTCCCTGCGCTCCGTCTTCGATGAAGAGTGCCGACCACTCCTGGAAGTAAGAAGATCCGTCTCGATCCAGGAACCCCGTGATCTTCTGCACACTCGAGCCGCTCACCGGAGCGCCGCCCGGCAATGCCTCGTCCAGCACCAACTGTGTCGAAGTGATCGCCGCCACTTTCCCTATCTGGAAAGTCACCCGCCTCACATAATTCCATCCAGCAACGCCGCTTGTGTTGAGCTGACATACGCGGCGGAAATCCCCGTCCCTATATATCCGGTTTGCTGCGCATAATCGATATCCACCGCCAGCAGGTCGCCCACTTGGAACTGCGCGAGAGAAGCCGCGCTCATCGTCAGCGCAATGGCGGTGCTCCCCGCCAGCAGCGCCACCGCAACGATCGCGCTCCCGCCCGATTCCGCCAGCAGGTTGAAATGCTGCGTTCCGCACGCTAACGCCATCTGCAACTTGCCCCACTCCCGAAACTGAAGTTTCACCTGCGCATCCGGCATGGTGCGGACTTGTACATTCACCTGCTCCTGTGTGCCAACCCGCACGGGAATATATTTCGTCGCGCTCGTCCGCTTAAGATCACTCACCCATCCCAGCGCGATCCACCCTGGCGGCGGACTTGCCGGGTCGAATCGCCCATTCGCGCTTGCGTCAAATTCGGTCGGCGTACCCGTCGCCTTATTCACCGCCCCAAAATACGCCCGCATCTCTCCCACTACCGGAACCATCGCCGTCCTGCTATTCCCCATCCGACCTCTCCTTGCTACCCACTCACAACCGTTGGAACAATATGGCTTGTCATTGCGAGCGCAGCGAAGCAACCTCGCGTTTTGTCTTAGCCGCACACGTCCAAGTCAGGACTCTACTACTTCGCGCTTCATTCTCTCTCCAGTACTTCGTGCTACCTTCGTGTCCTCTGCGGCTGCTCTTTGCCCCACTACGAACTGGCATTCACGAACAACACAAACCCCCCCGCTCTCTCCACTCCCTTGTCCGTAATCAACGGCATCGTCCAATACACGCGATCTCCCAATGCCGCGCTGTTCGTCTGTGAATAGTCGCTCAACCCAGTCGTCGTAGGCATCATCGCGGCCAGCAGCTCCCCATCCATCTCTGATAGGTCTGCTTCCGCATGTGAGTTTGGAATCGCCACCGCCCCATACTTCACAATGCATTCCACCTTCACCAACACGCCCCCGGCCGGAGCCGCGTCCGCCACTGCCTCCTCCTTCCCGAAAGAAACATAGAAGACTCCGGGAATCGTTTTGTCCGCCTCCGATTGCAGCGCTGCCTCCATCGCAATCGCGATCCGCGTCGTCCCCCCAATCAACGCAATCCGGTTAGGATTGATCACCTGCAACCGGTCCCTCAGCGCCACGTACAAGCTGTCTTTCGCCGCCTGGATTCTATTCACTCCTGCTCCTCCGCGATTAGCCGGTACAGATACGCTTCGCCCCCGGCGCAAACCGCCTCTAATTCAGTCACATCCAGCACCACGCCCGCATACGTCACCTCGCTGCACCTTCCCAGCAATCCATAAACGTCCTGGAACCCAGCCTCGCTCGCCGCCTGCTCCAGATCGTCTGCCGGAATCAGCAACTCCCACCGCTCTCCTGCTACCGGAAGTATTCTCCGCCCATGCGCCGTATCAATCCTTATTACCTGTGGCCCTGCTACCGCATACCCCAGCTCGCCCGCAGTGCCATCATCGCTTATGCCCGCTAACACCAGCTCCAGCGGCCCGCCACCCAATGCACCAAGTAGCGAATCCACCAGCGCTCGCGCCATCGCGTTCGTCCCCTCGCTCATCGCGCTCATCCCAGCCTCACAGCCACATACGGCGCCAACAGCGCCTGCACGCTCTCATCCATCAGTGAGCTCCCGAAATATTCCATGCTCAGCCGCTCCACCTTGCTCTGCTTCACATTCAGCGCCGGCATCGCCTGCGCATTCCGCACCAACTGTGCGCACGCAAACTTCACTGCATCCGCGATCACCAGCATCCCCGCCAAATAGGTGATCTCGATCTCGTTGAAGCTCAACCCCAGCAGCGACGGATACACCATCACCTCGCCCGTATCCGTCCGCACCTCGTAGTTCCCCGCATTCAACTGGCTCCACTGTCCCGGCAAGCCAAACGCACGCGCCACATCCGAGGCCAACTCGCTGCCCGACCACTCGCCCCTTCGCGGCATCGAATATCGCGCCTGCAACGCAATCACCGGACCATTTCCATTCGCGTCCTGCGATAACGGCCCGTAGCTCACCCGCGCCGTCAACGATCCCGCTGTCAGCCGCAACCGCTCGTCATACTGCTGCACTCCCAGCGACGGACGCCGGCAATGACTCTCGATCAGCGCACTCGCCGCCGCCAACTGCGCCGTCGCAGTCGTATCCGGCAACCCATACAACTCATATTCCTGCGGACTCAAATAAACCATTCGCCTCCCCTTGCTCTCGCACTCGCACTTGGTGGCACAGACATTCCTGTCTGGGCATGAATAAACTCGCCCCGCTCCGATGTCGAAAGTCGGTTCGCACGAGACCAAAAGACAGGGAGAAGCATCAGCCCCTCCCTTGCCCCTAGCAACTAACAACTGACAACTGCTCCAACCAACTACCTCGTCACCACCACCTGCGCGTGCGCAGAACTCGCGCCCTTCACCACCACCGCCCCGAACTTCACGATTACATGCTGCTGTGTCAATGATCCCGGCAACCCAAGTTGGAACACTCGTGGATTCGGATCGGTCAGCCAGTGATACTCGATCAACTCCTCGGTCACGATGAATGCAGGCAGCATCGCAGTGCCGCTGCCCGGAGTGCCGGTGTAACCCAGCGACCACTCGGGAATCAGCGGCAGCTCGCCCGCCTGTGTCGAAAGCGCCTTCACCGTGATCCCGCCGACTTCAACCGTGTTCAGAATCACGTTGAATTCGCTCTTCATCTCGCGATCGATCAGGTCCAGCAGCACCGGGTTCGCGTAGATCGCCGTCGGACGCACTTCATACGACGTATTCGCAACCATGCTCGCAATCTGCGCTTTGATTCCGTCCACAATGCTCTGGCTGACGCCGATTGCGGCTACATTGCCGCCGCTGCTGATCTGTCCCGCAGCCCCAAAATACTGTGCGGTCGTAGGAGCGCTCAACGAAGTATCATTCCCGTTCCACAACGCCACATCGTGGGTGCGCAGCAAGCCCTCGATCGAATCCGTCAAGTCCTTCGCCTGCAAGTAGGCAAACTGGCTCTGCTGCTGGCCAACCTCGATGTCAAACAGGTTGTAATTCACCTGCGAGATCAGCCCCTTCAGCGGCACCGAACGCTCGACGCGCGTGGGTGAATTGATTGTCGCCACCAGATTGCGCGGGTCCACGAACCCGTTCGCCGCGCTCGGCGAGGCAA
>JBDTLH010000217.1:0-12808 GCA_039934875.1 Acidobacteriaceae bacterium
TCGCAAGCTCTCCGATCCCGTCGAGGTGGCGAAGATCATCGAGCAGAAGGCGCTCACTCCCGACCAGCTTAGCGAAAAAGAGATCAACTCCGGCATCTACGCCTTCGCGGCGAAACCGCTCTTCGCCAACATCGATCGCCTCGCCACCGACAACGCCCACCGCGAACTCTACCTCACCGATATGGCGGGCATTCTCAATGGCGAAAATCAGCACGTGGTCGCCCTGGTTGCCCCCGATACCGACGAAGTCCTCGGCGCGAACACCATCGCCGAGATGATGTTTCTCGATGCCGCCCTGCGCCTGCGCAAGGCACGCGAACTCATGGCGGAGGGCGTCACCATCTTTCGTCCCGAAACCTCCGTGATCGATTCCGATGTCGAAGTTGCCGCCGACACCATTCTCGAACCCTATGTGCAACTCCTCGGCAAAACAAAAGTCGGCGCGGACTGCCGCATCCGCTCTTATTCCGTCATCAGCGACTCTCACATCGGAGACAACGTGCTCATCCGCCACGGCTCCATCATCGATCAATCGCGCATCGCCGATGCGGCGTTAATCGGCCCTTACAGCCACATCCGTCCTGACAGCGAAATCGGAAAGGGCGCGCACGTGGGCAACTTCGTCGAAACCAAAAAGACAAAGCTGGGCAAGGGATCGAAAGCCAACCACCTCAGCTATCTGGGCGACGCCGTGATCGGCGAGCGATGCAACATCGGCGCAGGCACCATCACCTGCAACTACGACGGCAAAAATAAACATGTTACGACTATCGGAGATGGAGTGTTCGTCGGCAGCGACTCTACGTTGGTCGCGCCCATTACTCTGGGAGACCACGCCTACGTCGCCGCCGCCTCCTGCCTAACCGAAGACGTCCCCGCCAACGCCCTCGCCCTCGGACGCGCCCGCCAAACCACCAAACCCAACTGGACCAACCGCAAAAAAGACAACCGCGATTAGGTCCGTCCTCCAACCACTCTTCCGAATTGTCCTCTCCTGATTTAGTTTGTCGAATTGTCAAATTGTCAGACTTGCAAATTGAATTCGACAACCAATTCAATTCGACAATTTTACATTTTGACAATTCGACAATGACCACCCTCCGTGTCTCCGTGGTGAACGCCCTTATGCTTCAATAGCACATGGACTTCGACCAGCTTGCCACCTTTCTCGAAGTAGCCAGACACGCGAACTTCTCCCGCGCGGCGGAGAAGCGCTTCCGCACCCAGCCCGCCATCTCCGCGCAGATTCGCGCGCTCGAAGACGAGGTCGGCGCCAAGCTCTTCGACCGCTCCGGAGGCAAGGTCTCGCTCACCCAACCCGGCAAGTTCTTCGTGACCTATGCCGAAGAGGCGCTGGCCAGCCGGAAAGCCGCCATCGAGTACATGGCGGAGCTCGAATCCACGCCCGGCGGGGAGATCGTTATCGCCGCCAATGAAGCCACCTTTCTGCACGTGCTGCCCGATGTCTTCACACAGTTCAAACATCGCCATCCCAAGGTTGCGATCCACGTGCGCCGCTTCGAGCGCAGCCGCATCGTCGAAGCGGTGCTGGAAAACGTCGCTGATTTCGGCGTCGTCTCCATGCCTATTAAAGACGAGCGCCTCGCCCTGCACAAAATTCATGAGGACGAGCTGATGGCGGCGGTCCCGTCCAACCATCCGCTCGCCGAATACACCGCGCTCACCGCTACCCAGATCGCCCGCTATCCGCTGCTGCTGCCGAAATCCGGCAACACCCGCGAATGGATCGACCATCTCTTCTCCGCCCAGCAGCTTCGCCCGGAAATTTCCATGGAACTCGACTCCAGCGAACTGCTCAAGCACTTTGTCGCCGCCGGACTCGGCATCAGCTTTCTCGCCCGCTCCAACACGGCAGAGGAAGTGCGCGCCGGCACCCTCAAAACCATTCCGCTCGCCGGAGATTCCATTCGCCGCGACCTCGCGCTCATCTATCGCAAAGACAAGTCCCTCAGCCGCGCCGCCAAAGCGTTCATCGAGATCGCGATTCGCAAGGCAGGCCAGCCCGCGAAGGCGAAATAGTTTTGCGACAAAAGGCTTGCGATGGTTCAGTGGATATATATCACCTATCTCGCCCCGGCGATTATCAATCGCTGGGATCGATTGCCTCCAGCCCGCAAGCCAGGACCGGGAGGCTGGTCCCGGAATTACATCGTTATTTCGTGGCGGCCCCGCAGCACGAAGGACACAATGCACAGATACTGATCTATGAAGTCCACTGAAATGCTTAGTCCTCGGTCTCGGATTTATGATCCAAAATACTTAGTACTTCACAGGAAAAGCCAGTCTAAAAGGGAAAATGCCTTCCCTTTGCCCCGCAAAACTCTGCATACAGGTTGTGGAAAATTACAGAGAATTCGCGCAAGCTGGGCATTTTTCAAGCACCATCTTTGGAGCGTAACGTGCAACACCGTCAGTGGCATCGTTGGCATGCTTCTGAGTGTACTTAGCACTCGGGAGCCACAGCAAATGCCTCATCCCCAAAGGAGAACACCAGATGAAACTTCGTGCAGCTTTATTTTGCATCACAGCCGTATCGTTTCTGGGCGCAACTAGCTTCGCCTCAGTAATGCACGGCCCATCCGCCCGCCCTGCCGGCGCCGCCCACGGTGTCTATCACGCCACCAAAGGCGGCGATAGCGTCATTTACAGCAACGGCGCAGATGATAACGTCAATGCCTTCACCATCAACTTCGGCTACGATGTCTCCAACTCGTTCAACGTTGCTACCTCAACCAGTGCGACCTCGGTCACCTTCTCCAACTGGCTCTTCCAGGGCGATACCGCGACCTCGGTAAGTTGGGCCATCACCACTGCTCTCGGCGGCGGCAGCACCATCGCCTCCGGCACGGGCGCCATTACCCAGGTATTTGTGGACACGAATAGCTTTGGCTTCAACGTTTACAATGACACCTTCTCCCTCGGCAGCGTTGCACTGGCCGCCGGAACCTATTACCTGGACTTGTCCAACCTGAACGTTCCCTCGGGCGATCCCGGATACTGGGGCGAGAGCGATGGTCCTTCGGCGGCTTGCCAGTCGGGCAATAGCCTGCCGCCTTGCACCTCAATTCCTTCGGAGTCGTTCTCGATCTCGGGTGGTGGCGCACCGCCGCCGATCCCAGAGCCGAGCAGCATTCTGCTCTTCGGAACTGGCTTGTTGGGCGCCGCGGGTGTACTTCGCCGCAAATTCAGCATGTAAGCTTTCACTTCTATTGCAAGTTTTCGGGTCGCCTGCGGGCGGCCCGTTTTTCGCGTTCAATCTCTCACCTGTCCCCCACCACTCTCCGTGGCTCCTTTTACTTAATCCCCAAGTAACTAAATGCTGGGGAAAAGGGAAAACTATTTCCGTAGTCCCGCAAAACTTTGCGCACCACGTGTGGAAAATTCCGGGGGATGCGCGGAAATGGCTGGCTTTTTCACCAGCATCTTTGGAAGCGAACGTGCACTACTGTCAGTGGCATCGATGGCATGTCTTCGAGTGTACTTAACACTCTTAGACGACACGATTCCTTATCCCCAAAGGAGAACACCATGAAACTTCGTGCAATTCTGTTGTGTCTGACGGTCGTAACGTTCCTGGGAGCGAGCAGCTTCGCCTCCAGCTACGGCCCGAGATCCTCCGCAGCCCCCTTGTCGGGACGCACTGGCGGCGTCATCCATACCCCCAAACCAGGAGACAGCACCCTCTACAGCAACGGCGGAGATGATGGCATCGTCGGTTACACCATCAACTTCGGCTACGACGTCTCCAACTCGTTCAACCTGGCGGCGAATTCGACGTTGAATACCGCTACCTTCTCCAACTGGCTCTTCCCCGGCGATACCGCGACCTCCGTGAATTGGGCCATCACCACCCAGCTCGGCGGCGGCACTACGTTGTTCTCAGGGACCGGTGCCATTACCCAGGTATTCGTGGGCACCAATTCCTTTGGCTACAACGTTTACAACGACACCTTCTCCCTTGGCGGCGTTTCTCTGGCCGCTGGAACCTATTACCTGGACTTGAGCGGTCTGAACGTGCCCTCGGGCGATCCGGGCTACTGGGGCGAGAGCGCCGGTCCTTCGGTTGCTTGCCAATCGGGCAATAGCCTGCCGCCTTGCACGTCAATTCCTTCGGAGTCGTTCTCGATCGCTGGAACAGCCGGTGGCGGACCCCCGCCGATCCCGGAGCCGAGCAGCATTCTGCTCTTCGGAACCGGCTTGTTGGGCGCTGCGGGCGCGCTTCGCCGCAAATTCAGCATGTAATCCTTTGGATGTTTGTATTTTCGGGTCGCCTGCGGGCGGCCCGTTTTCATTCTCAACCGGTGTGTATCGCAGGCGCTAAGGTGCCCTGGTCCTTTAATTTCTAATTCCCGTCTCCAGCCAACGATTCAAAGCTGGAAACTACCATGTCCGGCCCCAGCGCCCGTAGCTCCTCGTATCCGTACTTCCCGGTAGCCACCCCGATCACCGGAATGCCGACTGCGCGGGCTGCCTGGATGTCGTTTGGCGTGTCTCCGACCACATGCACCGATGCGCTGTGGCCGGCCGCCGCGCGCGCCAGTCTCACCCCCTCAGTGAAGATCGCTTCGCGGGTCTCTTGTCCCGGAGCTGGGCCACTGCAGGCGCCGAAGGAAAAGTACTTTCGCAGGCCACTGTTCTCCAGCTTCGCCCAGGCCACGCACTCTATATTTCCGGTGGCGATACCCAGTATCTTGCCTTGCTGTTCAAGTGAACGAAGCAACTCCGGTACCGCGGGACAAGGCTCCGGCTTCAAGTTTGCGCTCGTCCGCTCCAGCTCGCCAGCCATGGCACGGCATAGCTCTTCTAGTTGGAGATCGCCGCCGGAGATACCTGCGCGCTGCGCCACGGCAAGGATTATTCCTACATCCGTGTTGCCATGCCAGGGGACACCGTCGATGGTCTCTGCGATTCCCCAGACCTCGCGAAATGCATGGGAAAATGCATGGTAATGCACCCCGTCGCGAGTGTTTAGCAGCGTGCCGTCGATATCGAAGAGAAAGCACTTCGCCGCTCGCCAGTCGAAACCCTCGCGCGCACAACACGTCGCGGTTGGCGCGAGCAGGGAAGAAACGGCGCGCAATTAGCGCGCTGCCTTGATTTCCATCGCCTGCGCCCGCTCCGCCGCGGGCATCTCCAGCGGACGCGCCGAGGTCGGAGGCCGCCGCATCGCCCGCACTTCAGACAATTTCAAATCCAGCTCCGAAATGGTGCGGCTCAGGGTATTGCGGTGCATTCCCAACTCCCGCGCAGCTTTGCATTGGTTGCCGCCGTTCCGCTCCAGCACGTTTGTGATGTAAGACTTCTTGAATTCCCGCACCGCTGCGGAATACGGAACGCCGCCATTATGCATCTCTCCCACCAGCGTTTGCAATTGATCATTAACAGCCACAATCACCTCACAATTCTTCCGTTCCAATGTTACTCAACGCGCTAGCTCCCGGTTCTCGAAGTGACCGCCCCCGCGCAGATAGACGACACCCTCCCGCACCTGTTTCCTGATCTCCGGCGGAGTTATCCAGGTCGCCCCTTGCGCCGCCAGCAGGAAATAGGGGGCCAACTCCGATTGCGCCAGCGGCGTTGTTTCGGGCGCGAACGCCGCCAACGCCATTAGTATGATGCTGACTACCGCCGCGCCGCGTATAACGCCGAACAACGCCCCTAGCGTGCGGTCTAAGAATCCTAGCCCCACGCTGCGAACTGCCCATCTCGCGATCCTTCCCGCGATGCCCGCAAGCAGCACCGTGCCAAAAAAGATGGCGAGAAACGCGACAAGGTTGGCAGTCGATGCGGATTTCACCCACTGGCCCACCCAGGGCGCCAGCCTGCCGTACTCCCAACTGCCTAGCGCCAGCCCCGCCACCACTCCGCCGAGCGAAAAAACCTCTATAAACAGGCCCTGCGAGGCGGCCTCCAGCGCCGAGATTACGATTGCCGCGACAATTAGCCAATCCACCCAGTTCATGCGGTCCGCGCCTCAAACTCGTGCCCGGTGAGCATCTCATACGCCCGGCGATATTTCTCGCTGGTGCGCCGTGCCACCATCTCCGGCAGGGCGGGCGCCGGAGGCTGCTTGTTCCAATCCAGCGTCTCCAGGTAGTCGCGAACGTACTGTTTATCGAAGGAGGGCTGCGCACCTCCCGGCAGATATCTTTGCTTCCACCAGAAGCGGGAGGAATCGGGAGTCAGCGCCTCATCCGCCAGGACGGTCCCCAGCGCGGTAGTGCCAAATTCAAACTTGGTGTCGGCGATCAGGATGCCGCGGCGCTCCGCATAATCCGCCGCCTTGTCATATATACGCAAGGTAAGGTCGCGCAGCTCCTCCGCTTGCTCCTCTCCCACCAACTTCACCATCTCGGCAAAGGGGATGTTCTCATCGTGTCCGCTGGCGGCCTTGGTCGCCGGAGTGAAGATCGGCTCCGGCAGCCGCTCGCTCTCGCGCATTCCTTTGGGCAGCGCAATTCCGCATATTGCGCCGGTGCGCTGATAGTCCTTACAACCCGAGCCCGAGAGATAGCCCCGCGCGACGCACTCCACGGGGAACATCTGTGCCTGCCGCACCATCATGGAGCGGCCACGCAACTGCTCCCGAAACGGCGCAACCACCTCGGGAAACTCCTCCACCTCCGCGGTAATCACGTGGTTGGGAACCAGGTCCTTCAGAAACTCAAACCAGAAGAGCGAAATTTGCGTCAGTACTCGTCCCTTCTGTGGAATGCCGGTTTTCAACACGCAATCAAACGCAGAAATGCGGTCGGTCGCCACGAAGAGCAGCGCCTCCTGATCAGGCATGCTATAGATGTCGCGCACTTTGCCGCGCGCATGGAGCCGCAACTCAGGAAAGTCGGTCTGTATGAGGACGTTGTTGGCGTGGTTCAAGCAATCAGCTTTCACATTTAATGATTTTGCTAATGGCAACATGCCGATTCTACCGCCAGCAACTGTGAAGTCAAGGTTCGCGCGTTTCTTCAGGATATCGGTCGCTCACCTTGAGGAATGGTCCACGTCAAAGACGGCATGCGAACTCTCTTTGCCCTGCTCATGTTGGCTACCCTGGTCATGGCTCAGGGACCAGCCCACCGGAAGGGCGTGGAGAATCGTGGCGATCAGGCGATGGGCTTTTCGCATACCATCACGACTCATCATTTCAGTCTGCTGCGCAATGGCGGCTCCATAGAGGTCGAGGCGGATGATCCTAATGACGGGTCCAGCCGCACGGCTGTCCAGCAACATCTGCGACACATTGCCAAAGCATTCAGCGCGGGCGACTTCGACCTGCCAATGTTCATTCACGCCAAGCACCCGCCCGGAGTCTCTACTATGAAGCGACTGCGCAAGCACATCGAGTACAAGGAAGCCGCCACTGCTAATGGCGCGCAACTTCGAATCACCGCAACCGACCCGCGGGCGATCGCGGCGATCCACGATTTCCTGCGCTTCCAAATCGAAGATCACCACACGGCAGACTCCACCGCGGTTCAGGACCGTTAGGGCTCGCCGCTCGTGGCGTTCAGCTAATTTGCCGCTCAAGCGGCTACATCGCATTTGATTTAGCATGTGTTTATGTTCTGGAAGCACGCACTCACGCTGTTGCTGGCGATCTTTGTCGTGAGTGCCTCGTTCGGCGCCGTCTGTGATTCGTCGTGCTCTCAGCCGCAATCGCACGCGTGTTGCGCTTCCTTGCCTCAAGCCAATTCTCCGGCCCATCGCCACTGCCCCGATGCCCAACGAGCATCTCGTCACGGTAGCTCCGTGCAAGCGAACTCCGGCTGCCCGAACGGACTTCCTGCAACCGAACTCGCCGCGGCCCGCGATCGTACTACCGCGTCTCACACATTTCACCTTCTGTTCTCGCGCCCTATCGTTACTCAGCTTCTCCCTGAACTTTCCCAGACCGCGAACCCCCCTCCTTTGCCGGATCACCAGTGCTGTCCATTGGTCGCGCCCCTGCGCATCTGACGCCACACCTCCTCGCCCTTTCAGTCATTGTCACTGCTCCCCACGTAACACCTTTCGAGGATGTGTGTCCGTTCATGAAATTCCGTGTAGTAACACTTCTGGTTCTCTTCTCCCTCTCACTAGCCCCAACCCGCGCGCAAGACTCGCCTTCCGATACGCAACACATGAACATGAGTATGGATAGGAGCGGCAAAGCGCCTGAGACATTTCTTCAGCAGATCGTCCATCACGGCTCCTCCGGCACCAGCGCCGAGCCGGACTCCACTCCCATCCCTATGCTTATGACCATGGGGAATGGATGGATGCTGATGTTTCACGCCAATGCGTTCCTGGTTGATACGCAGCAATCCACCTCGCGCGGCGGCGACAAATTCTTCTCCACCAACTGGTTCATGCCCATGGCGCAGCGCCGGCTCGGCAGGGGAACTCTCACCCTGCGCACCATGCTCAGCCTGGAGCCCGCCACCATTACTGATCGCCGCTATCCGCTGCTCTTTCAGCAGGGCGAGACCGCCTTTGGCAAGCCCATCTCCGACGGACAGCATCCGCACGACTTCTTTATGGAACTCGCCGCGCTCTACGATCTCAAGCTTGGGGAAAAGTCATTGCTCTCTTTCTACTTCGCGCCCATGGGAGATCCCGCCATCGGACCGACGGCATATCCCCATCGCGCGTCTGCTTCCGAAAACCCTGTTGCCGCTCTGGGACATCATCAGGAGGATTCCACCCACATTGCCGACGATGTTGTTACCATCGGCTTCACCCGCGGCATTGCCCGAATTGAGGCATCCGGCTTTCACGGGCGCGAGCCCGACGAATTCCGTTGGGACCTCGACAGCGGCAAAATCGATTCCTGGTCCACGCGCTTCACTCTTCAACCGGGCAAGAACTGGAGCGGACAATATTCTTATGCGCGCATCAAGGGCCCCGAATCCATATTTCCCGATGAAGACCAGGAGCGCATGACCGCCTCCCTCATGTACAACCGTCCGTTCACCAATGGAAACTGGGCGAGCACCGTGCTGTGGGGACGCGCCCGTTCGCTCTCCGACTCCAGCATCTTCAACAGCTATCTCGCCGAATCCACTGTTCGCTTCCGTGACAAGAACTATCTTTGGACGCGGATTGAAAGCGCGGAACGATCCAACCAACTGCTGCTCGGCGAAAATCCGCTGCCGCCCGATTTTCAAGAATCTCCCATCGGACGCGTGCAAGCCTATACCATCGGCTACGACCGCGAGGTGCCCGTCCTCCCGCACATCTCCTCCGCCCTGGGCGCCCAGTTCACGACCTATGGAGTGCCCTCCGCGCTCGAACACATCTACGGTGACCATCCCGTAGGAGCTTCCATCTTTCTCCGCTTCCGCCCGATCTCACGAGAGGGCAGGTAGGGCCCATGGACATCCTCAGCATTGTTGCCTGGGCATCGCTCGCTCTCGCCTTTGTTTGTGCGCTGTGGATCAGCTTGAATGAGTTTCGCCACCCACAGAAGATGTGGATCATGAACATCGTCTGGCCGGTTACCGCGCTCTACTTCAGCGTCTTTGCGCTGTGGGCGTATTACGGAATTGGCCGCCATATGACCGTTGATTCACAACCGCGGCCCAGTCAGCCGAAGCAGCAGGGGCCGACCCCGTCCCAGGTCGCCGTCTCGACCAGCCATTGCGGCGCGGGCTGCGCGTTGGCGGACGTTGTGGCGGAGTTTGTTGTTTTTGCCGCGGGCCTGGCTCTCTTTGGGGTGTCCCTTTTTGCGAGCTTCGCGCTTGATCTGATCGCCGCCTGGCTGCTGGGAATCGCCTTTCAGTATTTCACTATCAAGCCAATGCGAAACCTGTCAGCGCGCGAGGGCTTGGCCGCGGCGATCCAAGCCGATACCCTTTCTATCATCGCTTTTCAAATCGGCATGTACGCCTGGATGGCGCTGGTCTTCTTCGTGCTGTTTCCGGGGCCGCATCTCCGTCCCAACCAGGCGGCGTTTTGGTTAATGATGCAAATCGGCATGATCGCGGGGTTCTTCACTTCCTATCCCATGAACCGCTGGCTGCTCAAACGCGGCATCAAGGAAGCGATGGGCTGAGCGACTTACTCGTCGAGACATCTACACGGCCCGCGGAAACCACCGGACGCGAACTTCCAGAGGGCCGTGCGTCTAATAGACTTGTCTCATATGGCGGAGCGGCAGGAGAACCTGATCTACGGCATCCATGCGGTCGAGGAGGCGGTGCGCGCGGGCGCGCGGCGCATCGAATATGTAGCGGCCGTGAAGGGGCGCGCGGACGCGAAGTTGCAGCGGGTCCTTGACGCCTGCCGCGAGGCCAGGATATCTGTGCGCTTTGTGGAGCGGGAGCAGTTGGACCGCATGACCGGAAAGGGCGCGGTCCATCAGAGCGTGGCGGCAGTGACGGCGGGCACGGCATATGTCGATCTCGATCAGCTGCTGCGCGAGCAGCGGGGGGAACGGCATTTTCTGCTGCTGCTCGATGGCGTGGAAGACCCCCACAATCTCGGAGCATTATTGCGCAGCGCCGACGCCAGCGGCGTGGACGGAGTGGTGATTCCCGAGCGTCGCGCCGTGGGCGTAAATGCAACAGTGGTCAAAGCGTCGGCGGGCGCATCGGAATATGTGCCGGTCGCGAAGGTCGTGAATCTGTCGCGCGTACTCGACGAATTGAAAGAGCGCAACATCTGGATCGTGGGCCTCGATGAGCGCGCGGAGACTCTCTATGACGCAATGGATTTCACCGGAGATGTAGCGATTGTCCTCGGAGCGGAAGGCGCGGGACTGCATGACCAGGTGCGCAAGCGCTGCGATTTCCTCATTAAAATTCCCATGTTGGGCAGGGTAGCCTCGTTGAATGTGAGCGTCGCAGGCGGAGTGGTCATGTGCGAAGTGGCGCGACAGCGGCGGGGTACGTCTACTACTAAGGCGCGCGGCAACCAAGGCGAGCGGAAGGGGTTGGGAAGTTGAGGAGGAGCAGTTTCGACTTCCGAGGTTTAACTTTCAAAGGCGGCTCTCTGGCGTTTGTGGCTGCGCTGCTGCTGCCGGGCTGTTTCGCAATGCAAAATGCGCCGAACGCTTCGACCAGCGCTCCGCCCGCCTCGGCAGTATCGAACGTTGAGCCTGCGCGAAGCGGCTTCACCCTGACCCGGACAGAGTTGGACGTTAGCTTGCACCAAGTGGACCATGCGGCGGAGGTCTCCGGCAAGTTGACATTGCGCAATGATCAGAGCGTCGCGCTGCGCCAGGTGTATTTGCAACTGACCTCAACCTCGAAATGGCTGGCGGTAAAGCGCGAAGGGACGAAGCTCGAATTCACCGAGCACCAGGTCAAGTCCGATGCGGACCATACCGGAATCGTGAATGAGGCGCGTATTCATTTCGACCATCCCCTGCCCGCGCACGCAACCGCTGAGCTTGAGGTTCGCTACACGCTGACGGTGGCGCGGTCGAGCGGGCGCTTGCGGGAATTGGGCGCCCCGCTCGATGCCGCGCTGGCCACCGACTGGGACCGTATTGCCGAAGTATTTGTCGGCGTGCGCGGCGTCGGATATGTAGTGTGGTATCCGGTGGCGCTGGCCCCGGGAAGTTTGCAGGAGGGGAACTCGGTCTTTGAAGCGGTGGCGGAGTGGAAGGCGCGCGAGGCGGCTAGCACCTTCATCGTGCGGGTGGTGAACGGTGAACGGCACGGCGACAAGACTTATGGCCCATTGGGAATGGCTGTGCCGGTGCTGACTGGGGTGGCTGCGCCGACGCTGGTCCGTAATGGAGTTTCAATTGTCGCGAACTCCGCAATTGCCGCCGAAGCGATGGCGTTCACCAATGATTCGCAGCAGTTTGCGCGGCAGTGGCTGCCGCAAGTGCGCGCGACGGCGAAGCTGTGGCAGTTGCCCGAAGCCGGGGACGTTCCCTATGCCTCCGGCAATGAGGCGTTCGTTCCATCGAATTTACCCGCGCAGGATACGCAATCGGTGACGCTATACGCGGTTAGTCATGCGGCGCTCGCATCTCCGCGCCCCTGGATTCAGGAGGGCTATGCGGCATTTCTGGATGCGCAATACCGGGAGCATGCGCGGGGGCGCGAGGCAGCGCTTAAATTCCTTGCCGACCGCCGTGGTGCGCTCGCCCTGACGGAGCCCCAGCCGGAGAACGTGACCTCCGAGGCGTCAAGCCTGATCGAATCGCCGGAAGAGTCCCGCTATCGCACCAAGGCGATGTTCGTTTGGTGGATGCTTAAAGATATAGTTAGCGAAGCAGCGCTGCAAAAAGCTATAAAAGCATACAAGGGAGAACAGGACCGTTCGCCGGACTATATGCAGAAGCTGATCGAAGCGCAGTCGCATAAAGACCTGAACTGGTTCTTCAATGATTGGGTCTATCGTGACCGCGGCCTGGCGGAGCTCTCGATCGCCGCTGCTGTGCCCCGGCAGACGGTCGAGGGCAAGTGGGTGACGGAGGTTACGGTCGCGAATGACGGCGGCGCGGGCGCGTCGGTCCCGGTATTCGTAACCGCGGGCCCGATTGAGGAGCAGGGGCGGGTGGTCGTCCCCGCGCACGCCAAGGCCAGCGTGCAGGTGATGACCAACCTGAAGCCGACCCATGTCCGTGTGAATGACGGCAGCGTCCCCGAGACGGACATGAATGATAATGATCTCGCAATCAAATAAAAGGAGGACCGATTGGCCTATATCCAATTCTTGGGAGCAGCGGGTGGCGTAACCGGATCGAAGCATTTGATCAACACAGGCAAAACCCAGGTGCTGGTCGATTGCGGATTGTTTCAGGGGCTGAAGCAATGGCGCGTCCACAACTGGGGGCCGCTGCCGATTCCCG
>JBDTLH010000218.1:0-13485 GCA_039934875.1 Acidobacteriaceae bacterium
TGCTCTATCGGGATTATGGCGAGATCGTGCTCAGCCTCGCCCGCAACCTCGTCTCCGCCGGGTTCCGTCCCGGAGAAGTCATTGCCGTATTCCTCCATAATTCGTGGGAGTTTGCCATCGCTTACCACGCCGCCAGCCTCGCCGGACTCATTCCCACGCCGCTCAACCCCAATTACCGCGAGCGCGAGGTCCGTTATCAGCTCGCCGATTCCTGCGCCGTCGCGCTCATCACCGACGCGCCCCAGCTCTTCGGTATCTCGCTCGCGGGATTGCCTCATCTGCGCCGTGTGTACACGACTCGCCTTCATGCGCCGGGTACAGATCCCTTCAGTGACCTTCTCGCCACTCGCTCGAATCCCCTTCCTCAAGCGCTCGAAAGCCCGCGGCAAACGATCGCCGCACTTCCTTACTCCAGCGGCACTACCGGCATGCCAAAAGGCGTCATGCTCTCGCACGAAAACCTGGTTGTCAACTGTCGCCAATTGCTAGTCCCGGGAGAGGCTGCGACCTATACCAGCGGCGATGTGGTGATCGGTTTTCTCCCGCTCTACCATATCTATGGCCTCAACGTGGTACTCAATCCCACGCTGCTGACGGGTGGAACGGTCGTGCTGATGCCGCGCTTTGATATCAGTCAATGCGCGCAGATTGTGAAGCAGGAACAGATCACCTGGCTCAATCTGGTGCCGCCAGTGATGAACGCCATCTGCGCCGCTGCCGAGCAAGGCTTATTTCCGCGCGCCGGAGAACACCGGATTCGGGGAACGAAATCAGGCGCAGCCCCACTCGCCCCTGACCTGCCCCGCCGCTACACAGAATTAACCGGAATCCCCGTGCGTCAGGGATACGGTATGACCGAAGCGAGCCCTGTTACTCATCTCGGCTATCTTGAAGCCGACCGCTACCGCCCTGCTTCAATCGGGCCCGCCGTCGCCGCCACCGAATGTCGCCTCCTCCGCGAAGACGGAAGTGATTGTGCAACCGGAGAGCCGGGCGAACTGGTCATGCGCGGACCGCAGTTCATGCTCGGTTACTGGAACAACCGGGAGGAGACCGAATCTGTTTTGCGAGATGGCTGGTACTACTCCGGCGACATCGCCACCGCCGATGCCGAGGGCTTCTTCCGCATAGTGGACCGCCGCAAGGAATTGATTAAGTACAAGGGATTCGCGATCGCTCCCGCCGAGATCGAAGCCGTGCTCCTTGAACATCCCGCCGTGCGCGATTGCGGTGTAATCGGTAAGCGTGATGACGAATGCGGAGAAGTTCCCGTTGCATTCGTCGTGCTCAAAGAATCCCAGCGCACAAAGCAGGGCGCCTTGCATACGGAATTGCCCGGCTACGTCGCGGAACGCCTGATCAGTTATAAGCAGCCGCGCGAGGTCCGGTTCGTTGAATCCATTCCGCGCAATCCCAGCGGTAAAGTTCTGCGGAAGGACCTGCGGGACCGACTATAAAGAAAGTGGATCGTTGCATCATTGCTCATTCGATCATTGAATGCCCAAAGCACTATGCTCCAATAACCAATCTGAATGGTTCAATGACTCACTATCTTTCACTGCTTCGCCTCAAACTCCACTAGCATCTTCAGCGTCTCATACGGTACTTCAGCAAAGCCCACCAGCGGCCGCCCATTAACAAATAACGTCGGAGTACTATTCACTTCGAGCGACATCCCCAAATCGAGTGACTGCTGCACTCGCCTCGCCGTCGCGGGATCAGCGGCGCAGGCCGCAATTTTGGCGGAATCCAGCCCCTGTGCCTGTACCGCCGCACCCAGCTTCTCAGCGGCATTCTCCGGCGTAATTTGTTCCTGCTCGGCAAACACCGCATCATTGAACGCGAATCCCTTGTCGCCGCTCGACCGCCCGGCACAATCGGAATACTCCGCGGCCTTCATCGCCCAATCATGGATCTGTGCCAGCGGAAATTGCTGATAAACGAGTTTTACGCCGGGCACGTCTTGTTGTAGCTTCTCCACTATCGGCTCCGCCGCTTTGCAATGCGGACACTGCAGATCGCTGAACTCAACCAGCAAAACCTTTGAGGCCGCTGGCCCCTTAGAAAACCCATTCACCGAGGACAGCAGCTTCGTCCGGTAATCCGCGAACGGATCGGCTCCGAAGGGAATCATCTTGCCGACAATCGCGTGCCTGCCATCCGCCGTGACAAATATCTCCGTCGTTCTCTGCTCAGTCGCCAAAACATAGGTGACCGCGGAGATACCCGGCACTTCGGTGGGCTTGATGGAAAGTATCTTCCACTTCACACTAGGATCGAATCCAAACATGCGGCGTAAGAATGCATTCACCGTCTCTTCCGATGGCGGAGTTGCCGCCGTTCGTTCGGCAGGCGTGCTCCTCACCGCATTGCCTTGCGCAAAAGCGCCAACCGTTAAAACGAAAATGAAAATGACCGTCAGCAATATGGCCGATCGTTCATGGGTTTTTCCGTACATTCCGTTTCCTTCTATATTTCGATTTTCGCCGCAATAGGAAAACGCCGTCCCGCTCCAAACGCCTTGGCGGTAACCTTTAGAATCGGAGCAGCTTGCTGCCGCTTGTACTCGCTCCGCTCAATCATACGCAACACACGCTCCACCACCGCTATATCAACGCTTCGTTCCTCCGCGATCTGGGCTGCGCTTCTGTAACCTTCGACAAAATCCCCGATAATGCCGTCCAGGACTTCATACGGCGGCAGTGTGTCGGAGTCCCTCTGGTCCGGCCGCAACTCCGCCGAGGGAGGCTTCTCTAAAGTCGCTCTCGGAATCATCTCTCGCTCCCGATTGATCCAGCGCGCAACCTTATACAACGAAGTCTTCAGGAGGTCCGCAATTGGGGCCAACCCGCCCACCATATCCCCATAGAGGGTGCAGTAGCCAACCGCCATCTCAGACTTGTTGCCCGTTGCCAGCACCAGCGCGGAATAACGATTGCTCAGCGCCATCAGCAGCGTCCCTCGGATGCGCGACTGTACGTTCTCATAGGTCACATCCGATGCGCCAGGCCCATGGTTCCAATCCGCACTCACCGCCGCGAACACTGGCTCGAGCGTTCGCTCATATTCGTCGTAAAGATCGCGAATCGCAGCCGTCTCGAATCGAATGTTCAAATTCTCTGCCAACGCACGGGCATCGTCCAGGCTTCCTCGCGACGAATACTGGCTCGGCATGCCTACGCCGATAACGCTCTCTTCGCCCAGCGCATCCACCGCGATACATGCGACCACTGCGGAGTCAATCCCGCCACTTAGTCCCACCAATACCCTCTCGAATCCACACTTGCGCACGTAGTCGCGCGTGCCCAGCACAATCGCACGATACGTGCACTCTTCGTCGGACCGCGGCCATTCATGTATGTCTCCGGGCCCGTTCGCCTCAGAATCGAACACTACCAGGTCTTCTTCAAACGATTTTGCCTGCGCCAGCAAAGTACCATCGGCAGCCACCGCAATGCTCGATCCATCGAAGATGAGGCTGTCATTGCCTCCCACCTGATTGACCATTACCACCGGCACTTGATGTTGGGCGGCAATCGCGCGCACCAGATCGAGGCGATATTCCTGTTTGCCGGCATGAAATGGAGACGCCGAGATGTTCACCAGGAAGTCTCCCCCGGCCCGAATCAAATCATCTACTGGATCTACGCTGTACATGCGCCGGACGATGGATTGCTTATCGTTCCAGGCATCTTCACAGATGGTCAGCGCAATGTTATGCCCCGGGATGAGCTCCGGAATCAACTGCTGCTTCTGCGCGGCCGCGAAATATCTCTGCTCATCGAAGACGTCATACGTCGGCAGCAGCATCTTCGACTGCACCATCCGAACTTTGCCGTCCATCAGCACTACCGCCGAATTCATCACCGACTTCCCGGTTTGCGCATGCGCCGGAGTCACCGCGCCCACGATGACGCGGATACCGCGCGTCGCCGCCGCAATTTCATCCAGCCGCCGCAGGTTCTTCTCGACCACTGCTGGTACGTCCACCAAATCACGCGGCGGATATCCCGTGACCGACAACTCGGGAAAAATGACCAGCTCCGCTCCCCGGCTGCGTCCTTTATCGGCAAATGCGATGATTTTGCGCGTGTTGCCATCAAGGTCTCCGACGGTTGGATTGATCTGCGCCAGTGCAATCTTCACGTGTTCAGTTTAGCCCAGTAGCTTGCAGTCTGTTCCCGAATGTCCCATCGTCTTGACGCCTCACCTTCCGGCACCCGCAAAGATGCGGCGCTTGACCGCCGACAGACCCGCTACCGCTGTACACTGTGAATTCCAACCCAAACTATGCCCCACAGGAGACCCATGTCCACCCCCAATCCGCAGCCCGACTTTCGCATCACTCAGACCGAAGACTACCGCGAGCGCTACGCCAACTCCGTACAGGTGCGCGTCAGCGTCTGGGACTTCTGCATCTACTTTGGGCTGCTCAAGCAACAGACCGAGCATAATGTCGAGGTGGAAAACCACGCCGCCATCTATCTCAGCCCACAACAGTCCAAGGCGCTCTATAAAATCCTTGAACAAAACGTAGTCAACTACGAGCAGGCATTCGGAGAGATCAAGCTCGATGCCCGCAATGCCCCGCCCGCCCGCCCGCTCAACTGACGTGCGCCGTGCGCGGGCAGTATCCGCCCTATATCTCCTCATCTTGGCTGGCCTCGTTCTGCTGCACGCTTCCCTGCTGCGGCTCCCTTATTTCTGGGATGAGGCCGGTTATTACATCCCTGCCGCGCGCGACTTCTTTCTCCGCCACCAGCTCATCCCCACCTTGACCCTTACCAACGCGCACCCGCCGTTGCCTTCAATTTATCTCTCACTAGCCTGGTGGGTCTTCGGCTACTCTCCGCTCGTGACCCGTATCTCCATGCTGGTGATCGCGGCATTTGCGCTGCTCGCCGTCTTCCAGATCGCACGCACTTTGCAGAATGAAATGGTCGCTTGGGCGACTGTGGCCTGCACCGCCCTTTATCCCATCTGGTTCGCGCAGAGCAGCCTCGCTCATGCCGACCTGCTCGCCGCCTGCTTCACCCTGTGGGGACTCGCCGCCTACTTCCATCGGGACAATAGCCGTTGGCATGCCATCCTGCTTTTCTCGCTCGCCGCCCTCAGCAAAGAGACTGCACTTATCTTCCCTTTTACACTCGCCTTATTTGAGCAGCTCGCCCCACGGATTCCAGCTCTCAGACGAAATGTGAATCGTGCGCCGCGTCTCAATCGGTCAATCCTGCTGCTCGTTCCCGTGCTTCCACTCTCGGCATGGTTCGCCTACCATCGCTTGCGTACCGGATACATATTTGGCAACCCGGAATTTCTCCGCTACAATCTCGCAACCACACACGCGCCGGTGCGTGTCCTGATCGCTTCGCTGCATCGAGCATGGCAGCTATTCGGACACATGGACATGTTCGTCCTCACCATTCTCGCCGTTATTGCGTTGGTATGGGCTCCCGTCACCACCAGGCAGCAGAAGCGGCCGCGAATCGCATTTTCAGCGCAACTCACCATCGCCGCTCTCGTTCTCGCCAATTGGATCGCCTTTTCGCTTGTAGGTGGAGCACTGCTCACGCGCTATCTTCTCCCGGTGTACCCGCTCATCATCCTCATCTTCGTCTCGACACTCTGGAGGCGCTGGCGGCGCTGGCCCATAGCTTTTGCCGTTGTGCTGCTTGCCTTTGTTGCCGCGCTTGTTTGGAACCCGCGCTATCGCATCGCACCCGAAGACAATCTGACCTACGCTGACTACATTCGCCTTCACCAAGCCGCCGCCGAATATATTGAGCATCGTCTGCCACACTCCATCGTCCTCACCGCCTGGCCCGGCACCGACGAGCTCCAGCGGCCATGGTTGGGATACCTTGATAAACCAGTGCGTACTACCCAGATCGAAGACTTTGCCCTCCAGCAGATCATGCTCGCCGAGCAAGATTCCGCCGCCTACGACGCCGCCTTCGTCTTCTCCACTAAGTACGGCCCTGGCAACACTATGCTCTCCCACTTTCAGTTTTGGGAGCACGCAAACGTTCGTTACTTCGGATTTCACCAAGACCTTCAACCGGAAACCATTGCCAAGCTCCTCGGGGGGAAGGTCGTCTGGCAGCAACGTCGCGGCGGCCTTTGGGCTGCGGTGATCGTATTTCCCAGGGCAATGGCGGGATGAATAACTGCTGGCCGTTGGCTACTCGCGTGGGAGTGTGCCGCGTGCCAGCAGCTAAAGGCCAGCAGCAATCCCCCTGTTACAATCAACTGTTCACCTTACCCTCATGAAGTGCCCATTCTGCGGACATCCCGAAGACAAAGTTGTAGACTCGCGCGAGGTCAAGGAGGGCGAATCCATTCGTCGCCGCCGCGCCTGTCTCAATTGCGACAAGCGCTTCACCACCTACGAGCGCATCGATGAAATTCCCTATATGGTCGTAAAGAAGGATGGCCGGCGCGACAAGTTTGAACGTCAGAAGGTGCTCAATGGAATCCTTCACGCCTGCGAAAAGCGTCCCATTCCGATGAGCAGCCTGGAGAAGATTGTGGACGAGGTCGAGGGCTATATCATCGACGCACAGGAGCGCGAGCGCACCACTTCCGAGATCGGTGAGCTAATCATGTTGCGACTGAAGGAACAAGATACCGTCGCCTATATTCGCTACGCGTCAGTCTATCGAGACTTCAAGGACGTGAATGAATTTAAGCGGGAACTGGAACAATTACTGCACGGCCGGATAGACCCCCGACTTCAGTCCGGGGATAAGAACTAACCCATAATGCGGTTTTTGGCCGCTGAACGACAATCAAAATTATGGCAATCACCCACAGTGTCACCCTTATCCCAGGCGATGGTATTGGCCCCGAAGTCTCCGCCGCTGTCGTGCGCATCCTTGAAGCCAGCGGCGCCAAATTCGACTGGGACCCGCACGCTGCCGGCGCGGACGCCTACGCCAAGTATGGCGAGTACATCCCAAAGGCGCTCTCCTCATCGATCGATCGCACTCGCGTTGCGCTCAAGGGCCCTGTAACGACGCCCATTGGCGGCGGCTTTACCTCCATCAACGTCGCGCTGCGGCAGCAGTTCGAACTGTTCGCTAACTTCCGGCCCATTAAGAACCTTCCCGGCGTTCCCACACGTTATCCCGGTGTCGATCTCATCATCGTGCGCGAGAACACCGAGGGCGAATACGTCGGACTGGAGCATGAGGTCGTTCCCGGCGTAGTGGAGAGCCTCAAAATCATTACCGAGAAAGCATCCACGCGCATCGCCCGCTTCGCATTCGACTATGCGCGCCGCGAGGGCCGAAAGAAGGTGCACGCGATCCACAAGGCCAACATCATGAAGATGTCGGACGGGCTCTTCCTGCGCTGCTGCCGCGATACCGCCAAGCTCTATCCCGAGATCACTTACGGCGAGCACATCATCGACAACACTTGCATGCAACTGGTAATGAATCCTTATCAGTACGACGTGCTTGTGCTTCCCAACCTCTACGGAGACATCGTCAGCGACCTCTGCTCCGCTTTCGTGGGCGGGCTCGGTCTGGTTCCGGGAGCGAACCTGGGACACGAGTGCGCCATCTTCGAAGCCGTCCACGGCTCCGCGCCGGATATCGCCGGCAAGAACATCGCCAATCCCACGGCTCTGCTGCAATCGGGCATTCTGATGTTGCGTCATCTGGGCGAGATGGACGCCGCGGACCGCACCCAGTCCGCACTCGAGTATGTATTCGAACAGCAAGAGCACACTACCCGGGATGTAGGCGGAACGGCCGGAACCAGCGAGTTCACCGATGCGGTGATCAAACAGTTGTTAGTTGCAAGTGTCTAGGCTCGTGGATAACTTCGCAGCGGCGGTTGTGGCTCTTTCCCGGTCTCGCAGGTTTGCGCTCAGGTGAACCAGAACCACCTTCCGCGCACGCCATTCCCCGTCCGAACCTTGCTCCGCAGTCACTTTGACGACTGCGCCTTTGATCAGATCATCGCTGGGATTCGGGTCGCGCCGCTCCAGAGGCACCGTCCTGCCGTACACGATGCGCGCCTTGCCCAATTTGACCCGGCGCAGCATCCCATTGCGTCCCTTCACATAGAGCCATCCCGCTTGTGGACCGCTTATCAACTCTCCCTGGAATATGCCCACCGGTCCCGCTACTCCGGGAACCGCCAGCAACAGACAAAGCAGAAGTGACCATGCACTTAAAAACAACCCCGCTCTCCTGTCCCCTGGCTCCATAGCTGCACCTATCTGGGTAGGATGCAAAAACCTGGGAATTCAGAGTATTTCACAATGCAATCAGCGCGTCCTGCGGTAAACCAGCAAGTAATGCCTGACGACTAACCGCCGACGACTTTTTCCAACCCGCTCGCCACCAAACTCCGCTTGGGCAGCATCTCTCCCATGCGCTTCATCTGCGCCCCTACTCCGCGCAGCTTCTCTTCTATCCGTTCATAACCGCGGTCGATATGATAGACCCGGTCCAAAATAGTCTCCCCGTCCGCCACCAAGGCCGCCAATACCAGCGAAGCCGATGCGCGCAGGTCCGAACACAGCACTGCCGCCGCCGACAGAGGTGTCTTGCCGCGCACGATTGCACGATTGCCATCAATACGGATGTCCGCACCCATGCGCGACAACTCCTGCGCATGCATAAAACGGTTCTCGAAGATGTTCTCGGTAATCATGGTCGTTCCCTCGCACTGCGTGGCCAGCGTCATAAACTGCGCCTGCATGTCAGTGGGAAAGCCGGGATACTCCGCCGTGGTGACATCCCCCGCCCGCAGCTCTCCATTGCCCGACATGGTTACGCGAACCGAATCCGCGCTGCTCTTCACCTTTACGCCTATCTCCACCAACTTGGCAAGCAGCGCCGTCAGATGCGCCGGGTCACATCCAGAAACGATCAGATCGCCCGACGTCAACGCCCCCGCCAGAATGAAGGTGCCAGCCTCAATACGGTCGGGTATGATCCGGTGTTTCGCGCCACCCAAACGCTCCACGCCCTTGATGCGGATGGTCGAAGTCCCCGCGCCCTCGATCTTCGCTCCCATCTTATTCAGCAACTCCGCGAGATCTGCCACCTCAGGCTCTCGCGCCGCATTCTCAAGCACCGTCTCGCCATCCGCCAATGTGGCAGCCATCAGCAGGTCTTCGGTTCCGGTAACTGTGATTTTATCGAGGTATATCTCAGCGCCTTTCAAGCGCTCCGCCTTCGCCTCAATATATCCGTGGTCTTGGGTGATCGTCGCTCCCATCTGCTCCAGGCCCTTCAGGTGCAGATCAATGGGCCGCGCACCAATCGCACACCCGCCAGGCATCGACACTCGCGCCACTCCCAGTCGCGCCAGCAGCGGTCCCAGTACCAGTGTCGAGGCGCGCATGGTCTTCACGATCTCATATTTCGCCTGCGGATCGCTCAGATTTCGGCAACACACCGTTGTGCGATGGTGCGCTCGACCATAACCCATCTCGACCTCCGCACCCATTGAAACCAGCAATCGCCGCTCCGTCTCAATATCGCGTACGTCGGGGATGTTCTCGAGGACCACTGTCTCTTCCGTAAGAATGGCCGCCGCAATCGCCGGCAATGCTGCATTCTTCGCCCCGCTCACCCGCACTGTCCCCACCAGCGGGTTCCCGCCGCGAATCACAAATTTATCCATATCTCCCCAAAACACATCGCAAACACACCGCGCCTGACGTGATTGTAGTCCGCCGTCGTTGCGGTATCGCCGCGGAATCGTCATTGCGAAAGATTACAGCAGTCCCACCGTTGCTGCACGTTGGATAATTCATTCTGATCGCTTGAGCTCGAAATCTATGAAATCCCTCGCGGACAAGATTTGAGCTCCGCTGCCGCAATCCAGAGTCGCTTTAAACTGCTTAACCGCTCTCAGACTAGACAGCAAACCTGCCGCCCTCAAATAGCGGCAGTCCTGTCGCTTTCGTTTTCTTACCGGATGCCTTCTCCTGCTGGCTGGTCGTTCCCGCGCCCACATATTCAACATGCAGCGGCACAGCAGCAAGTCTTCTCATACGATTGCCCTCAATCAACTCGGCCAGCGCCGCAAGAATTCGCTCTTGCCCATCACGGGAATCTACGGCCGCATCGGCCAGTGATTCTGAGCAATACCCGCTGCGATGCAATACCAGCAATCTCGGTCGCGCACCTAAAGTCCGTCGAATCATCGCTCCGATCCGATGCCGTTCTTCCATGGGCACAGTGTGGCATAGAATGACCGCCGAAAAGATATGTGCTTGCAGCAAGTGCACGGGCAAGCTAAGGACCGCCGCTGCAGTCCTGTGTTTCGCAAGAAGATATGCCGCTTCCTTCTCCCCCGTGACCACAGTGACGATGTATCCCGCCTTTTCCAGAATCATCCTCTGGGTCGAAAGTGATGCAAGCGGGCGGCCGATCAGCAGAACAGTACAGCAGACGGAATTCATGACACTCCTCTGACAGGAGCTAGATAAATAGTTAGCTCCATCTTTGTAGCTGAATCCTAAATCTACTCTTTTTTTCTGGGAAGTAAATTCTATGTCGCACCTACTCCATAAGTAATTAACTTTTTGATTACCTAATTAAGTATAGTGGCTTAACCAAGCACATGCGTAGCAATGGCGGAACCCGTGTGGGCTGAGGCTGAATCCCTCGGTACATCACTCACTGACATGCCGAGTGCCGAATGTTGAGTTCCCAAGCGCGCGCAGCAACCTTCTATTGCGGGCGTCCACGATAGTACGGGCGACCATCAGGATAGTTGTCGCCCTGCCCCGGTTGCGCATACCCCTTTTCAGCGGACGGATAGTATTCACCGTCGTTGGAATAATATTGGCTATATTCGCGCTGACGACGATAGCGGTCAACGGCGTATCCCGCGCCTGCCCCGGCGGTGGCGCCGACTAGAGCACCTCTCTTGCCACCCAACATGCCTCCGACTGCGGCCCCGCCCACCGTTGCGCCGCCAATTATCGCGATGCTCTTAGCTGTATCGCCGAAATAGGTGTTCGGGCTATATGCATTCTGTGCTGCGGCGTTCTGCGCCAGCGGCACGCCCATTGCGATTGCAGTAATTCCAAGAACCGCAGTGCGGACGAGTTTACATTTCAACAACGCGTTCATGACACCCCCTTGACTTCATCAAACTTTGCTTTGCCTGACTATCGGAGGAACCCTACACAAAACCAAATGTTGCCGCTAACGTGTACAGATATGTCAGCCTTCCTCAAGCCGGAGACTCACCTCTGGAACGTCTGCTTCCAATTCGAGTGGACACCGATGGATTGTAGGCTGGTCGAGTCCCAACCACCGCCCAGGGCTTTGACCAGGTAAACTGAAGTCACCAGCCGTTGGCCGAGGATTTGCGTCGCCAGGCGCTGGTTGGTCAAAAGCGTCTCCTGCGCGGTGATCACATCAAGGTAGGTGGTAATGCCACCCACGTAACGGTCATTGGCGATGCGCAGCGCGGTTTGCGCATCCGCCACCGCCTCTTGCTGGGTCTTGGCGGCGCCTGCCAGCACATCGAGGCCGGCAATGCCATCCTCTACCTGCTGAAAAGCGGTCAGCACCGTCTGGCGGTAGTTGGCGACCGACTCACCATAGATCGATTTCTGGTAATCGATCTGCGCGTGGGTGCGTCCGCCGTTAAAGATGGTCTGCGCGGCGCCCGCTCCCAGAGACCAGATAAAGCTGGGAGCGCTGAACACCTGCGAAACCGCGGCGGATTGTACGCCACCGCCGGCAAACAAATTGATGCTGGGATAGAGAGCGCTTTCGGCGACTCCTATATAAGCGTTCTGGGCAGCGACCTGCCGCTCCGCCAGCGCAATGTCAGGACGGCGCTCAAGCACGTCAGAGGGAATGCCGGTGGGTATTGCGGGAGGACCGATATTCAGCGGCTTTACCGCAATTGAAAACAAGGAAGCGGGGGCCCCAGTCAGCGCGGCAATGGCATGTTCAAATTGCTTGCGCTGTTGTATCAACAACGCGGCCTGAGTGCGCGTCGAATCGAGCAGTGTGCGTTGCTGTGCGACATCCAGCCCGGAAGCGACCCCTCCGTTATGGCGGTTGACCACCAGTTGCAGGCCGCGCGCCTCGAACGATACTCCTGAATTCAATACTTGAATCTCCGCATCGAGTTCGCGCAATTGAAAGTAGTCGGCGGCGAGCTCAGAGGCGATCACCAGGCGGACATTCTCGAGGTTGGCGGCCTGCGATTGATAGAGTTCGTTAGCGGCTTCGACGTTCTTCCGCACCGCGCCGAAGATATCCACCTCGTAATTCAGGCTGAATGGAATTTGGAAATTGCTTTGCGTTATGGGCGCGAGCGAGGTCGCCGATCCGGTAATAGGCCGGTTGCCGGAGAGCCGTGAACGCTGCACCGAGGGCCCCGCACTGAAACCCGGAAAATAACCGGCGGTTTGGATCCGCGCGAACGACCGTGCCTGCTCCAGTTGATTGCGCGCTACCTCTACGGTCTGATTGGCTTGCTGTGATTGCGCCATTAAGCCGTCGAGAGTTCGGTCCGCAAAGATCGTCCACCAATCACCCTTGGAAATTGTGTCTTTGGGGGTGGCGGCGCGAAACGGCGCCTGCTCCTTCCACGCGGACGGCGTCTGCACTCGTGGACGCTGGTACCTCGGTCCCACCGCGCAACCTCCCAGAAGTAATAGCGCTACCGCGATTGCTGCGGGCGGGATCCCAGGCAAATGCCGTGATACCGTGGGCCGCAATTACGAATCCTCTCCGTTCGCGCTCTTTGCAGAGGGGGCTGCTGCTTCCTGCTTGGGATGCACTTCCGCTCCATCCTGCAGCGAGTCGGCGGGATTTACGACAATCTGGTCGGATGCATTCAGCCCGCTGAGTATCTCAACTTTGTTGCCGAAATCCCGTCCGATCTGCACCGCTTTGAGCGATACCTTATTGTCCGTTCCGACCACCGCCACGCGAGGTCCCTCCGGACGAAAGAGCAGCGTATTCACGGGCACCGTCATCCGCTCTACCCTCACGGGCACGTCGAAGCTAACCTGCGCGAATGATCCAGGCAGCAGCTTGTTATTGCGGTTGGGAACATCCACTTCGGTCAGCAGGGTGCGGCTGGCCGGGTCGATGGAATTGGAAGTCCGCATCACGGTGCCCTCAAATCTTTGCGCGGGATATTCATCCAGATGCAGGTAAGCCTTCTGCCCCGGCTTAATGGATGGAGCGTAACGTTGAGGAACGCTGATGTAAACCCGCAGAGGATCCACTTGCGCGACGTCGAAGAGCTCTTTGCCCGCACTGGCGCTACCCGCGGTAATCAGTGCTCCGATATCTGTATTGCGGCGAGTGATAACGCCATTGAAGGGGGCATAAACGTGCTTGAATCCTTCCATCTGCTGAAGACGCTTTACGTTCGCATCCGCTGAGGCGAGGTTGGCCTGCGCCTGCGCGTAACCGCTGGTCTGCTGGTCCACCTCCTGCTGCGATACCGAATCGGATTTCCTCAGATTGATCCAGCGCT
>JBDTLH010000219.1:0-6321 GCA_039934875.1 Acidobacteriaceae bacterium
CGCCGCCCAATCCGGTAATCCAAACTCCGCCATACGCGACCGTCGCGTAAGCAATCGGGATGAGCCATCCCGCCAGCAGGTACTTCGCCTTGCCCGGCTTCCATCCGATCTCGCGCAGGCTGCGCCCGGTGATCAGGCTGGCCGCGAACGCCGCCAGCGCCGGACACCACATCAAACCCAGCACTGTCTTTTCTTGGAAGCCGATACGAAAAACAAAGTAGTACGCAACCGCGCTGAAAAGGATGACCAGCACGAAGAAAGTTAGCGAACGTTTCCTGGCTATAGCAGCAGATGTTTCCAGCATGGGCGAGAGAATACCACGTTCTTAAGCGGTGCTGGTAAACCTAATCAGCCGCTCCAGCTTCTCCCGCGCCGCGCCCGAATCAAGCGATTGCGCGGCGATGGGCAGCGCCTCTCCGAGGGTGTCCGCCCTCTCCGCCGCAAGCAGCGCCGCCGCCGCATTCAACAACACCACATCGCGCTTCGCCGACTTCTCTCCTTGCAAGATCGCTTGGATGATGCGCGCATTCTCCCCTACATCCCCGCCCATGATCGCGGAAAGAGGAGCGCGCGCTATGCCGAATTGCTCCGGGGTTATTTCAAACGTTTGCACCTCTCGCTCGCGCACCTCCGCCACCAGCGTCGGGCCGGTGATCGTAATCTCGTCCAGCCCGTCGCGCCCGTGCACTACCAGCGCCCGCCGCAATCCCAGCATCGCCAATGCCTTCGCCAGCTTCTCCACCAGCGCCGCGGAATACACGCCCACCACTTGTGCCGACGCATTCGCCGGATTGGTCAACGGCCCCAGCAAATTGAATACCGTCCGCATGCGCAACTCACGCCGCGCCGGCTGCACGTACTTCATCGCCGAATGCACCACCGGAGCAAAATAGAACGCGATGCCGACCTCCTCCAGGCAACTCCGCAGACGCGCGGCGGAGAGCGACAGCCCCACTCCCAATGCCTCCATGACGTCCGCCGATCCGCACTTCGACGTTACCGAACGGTTGCCGTGCTTGGCGACGCGCACCCCCGCACCGGCAACAATCAGCGCGCTCGCCGTAGAGATATTGAAGGTGCCGCTGGTATCGCCGCCGGTGCCGCAGGTATCCACCAGCGCGTCCCGCTCAGTACCGCTGACATCGATCACCGCCTCCGCCTCGCCCACGCCATCACGAGAGGCCGCGCGGATCGCCTCCGCGAATCCCACAATCTCTTCGACGGTCTCGCCCTTCATGTGCAACGCAATCAGCAGCGCCGCGATCTGCGCGTCCGAAGCCTCGCCCGCCAATATCTCTGACATCACCCCGCGCGCCTCATCACGGCCAAGATCTTCGCGGCGGAGCGTAATGCGATGTAGCGCTTCGAGGATCACTGCTCAGGATACTATCTCCGCCGCAGTCCCCCGCATCCTCTATGAAGCGCATATGGCAGACTCCAGCTCCCACTCCGGCTCCCACTCAAATGACGCATCCGAATCCACGCCTCAATCCAGAGAAAGTTTCTGCTTCGCCGTGCTCAACCCGAAACAGTGCTCCATCGCGAAGGATGGCAATCCCCGACTCGCCTACGATTGCCACGCTCTGAACAGTGATGGCAAATCCGCCGACGATACCGTGCTGGTCCCGATGCTTATTACGGATAGTGAGGGCGCGCGCCGCCACAAAGCCACCAATCTCATCGCCGCCCACTTCGCTGACTCTGACGCGGAGCTCAATGTATCCTTGTCCACGGTCATCTTCGGATAACATTGGCTATATGCAATTGCGCGGAGTCGGAACAGCCCTCATCACTCCCTTCAAAGCCGACGGATCGATCGACGAGCCGGCGCTGCGGAAGCACGTCGCCTGGCAGGTGCAATCCGGCGTCAACTTCCTGGTGCCTTGCGGCACCACCGGCGAGACCCCCACCCTCAGCGAAGAGGAGCAGTGCCGCGTCATCGAGATCGTGGTAGAGGCCAACGCCGGGCGCGTCCCTGTGATCGCCGGCGCCACCTCCAACTCCACCGGCGAAGCGGTGCGCAAGGCTGCGGCCATCGCCGGCCTCAAGGGAGTGGACGGAATCCTCAGCGCCTCTCCTTATTACAACAAGCCCACGCAGGAAGGCCAGTTTCAGCACTTTAAGGCCATCGCCGAAGCCGTGGACGGCAAGCCCATCGTGCTCTACTCCGTGCAGGGGCGCACCGCGGTCAACCTCGAGCCCGCCACCATCGCGCGCCTCTCTGAAATCGCCAACATCATCGCCGTCAAAGAAGCCAGCGGCAATATGTCGCAGATCGCCGAGGTCTGCGCCTCCGTCCCTCTCAACTTCACTGTGCTCTCGGGCGACGACGCCATCACCCTCGGCTTCATCGGACACGGCGGCAAAGGCGTCGTCTCCGTGGTCTCCAACCTCATCCCCAACGCCATGGCGGAGCTCACCTCGGCCGCGCTCGGCGGAGATTTTCCCCGCGCCCAACGCATCCAGCGCCGCTACCTGCCGCTGATGAGCGCCTGCTTTTTCGAAAGCAATCCCATTCCCGTCAAGGCCGTGCTCGCGATGATGAAGCGCATCGAGGAGCACTATCGCCTCCCCATGGTCAGTATCTCCGACGCCAACCGCGCCCGCCTCGATCAAGTGGTCCGCCGCGTGGGGTTGTTGAGCTAAACGCCCGAGACATGCATCAGCCGCGGAGTGGCTGGGGCGGTTTGGGAGTTGCTTACCCAGCGCACTGCTCCGGATTCCGCTAGAATTTCCCGTTCGGCTGATTTTGAAATTGGGAGCTCAACAATGCCGCTGCAACTAAAAGGAGCGAAGCTGACGTGGCTGGGGCACGCCACCTTCCTCATCGAAAACGCAGGAAAGGCCATCCTCATCGACCCGTGGGTACAGAACAATCCCATGTGTCCGGAGAAAAATAAAAAGCTGCCCAGGATCGACTTGATGTTGATCACGCACGGCCACTTCGACCACATTGCAGACGCCGTTGAGATCGCAAAGCAGCAGCAGCCGATGGTGATCGGCATCGCCGAGCTCTGCCACTGGCTGGGCAGGAAAGGCGTCCAGAACCTTGCCGAGATGAATAAGGGAGGCACGCAGCGCCTCAAAGAGATGGGAGTGGACGTTACCATGGTGCACGCGGACCACTCCTGCGGCATTAAAGACGGCGATGAGATGGTTTACGGAGGGGAGGCCTGCGGATATGTGCTCAGCTTCCACTCCGGCTTGAAGCTGTATCACTCGGGCGATACCAATGTCTTCGGCGACATGAAAATTATTCGTGAGCTCTATGCGCCGGAGATTGCTTTGTTGCCGATCGGCGACCACTACACCATGGGCCCGCGCGAAGTCGCCCACGCCTGCGGGCTACTGCGACCGAAGCAGGTTGTTCCCATGCATTTTGGGACCTTTCCGCCGCTGGTGGGGAGGACCGGAGATTTGCGCGAGCGGTTCAAGGGAAGCAGCATTGAATCGGAGATCGTGGAAATGAAACCGGGAGAGACACTCGAATAAGAGAAATTGCGCGGGTGCGCCGCCCGGCATCAAACCCTACTAATCAAAGCCCAAGACGGCGCCTATGTTCTGGTGCGACAAGAAAGCGTGTTCTCATGGGTCCAGCGTCATTCAGGAACAAGCTACTGCAAAATTTGGACGAGGAGATAATCCGGCGTCTCGATCTTCACCCGGTCAAGCTTGAACAAAAGCGTCAAATCGAATACCCCGGGAACACGATAGAGCATTTGTTTTTTCTTGAGTCGGGCATCGGGTCCATGACAACGACCTTCGCCAATGGTTCTCAGGTCGAAGTTGGTATGTTCGGTTACGAGTCCGTGATGGGAGCATCAGCCCTGATGGGCACCAAGCGCAGCCTGAACAAGGTCTATATGCAACTGGAGGGCCACGGGTTCAGTTGCAGGAGAGAGGTCGCGGAACGCGAATTTGAGCGCGGCGAAAAGTTTCAGGACCTGGTTTTGCGCTATGTGCAGGCGCAACTGGTGCAGACCTGCCAGTCGGCGGGATGCAATGCCAAGCATCCGTTGAAGCAGCGGCTGTCGCGCTGGCTGCTGCTGTGCCAGGACCGCGCACAGTCCGATGTTCTGGATCTTACGCAGGAGTTTTTAGCGGACATGCTGGGCACTCGGCGCGCTACCGTGAGCGTGGCGGCAGAGATGTTGAAGCGAAGAAAATTGATCGAGTACCGTCGCGGCGTGGTACGTATTCTGGACCGAGAGGGCCTGGAACGGATCACTTGCGAATGCTACGGCGTGGTCAAAGCGCATCTGGACAACTACACGGAAGTTGACCAGGACGGAGATGCTGGTTCGGCGACGGCGGGGTAGGTTTCGCACACCCGTCAGGCGCTGAAATGACAATTTTTTCAGCCGGTTATCCCCGGCTGGACAGGCTGCGCGGTCTGCCCAACAATCGAATTTGCCTTGGCGACCCGGCCTATGTTTTTAGAACGAACGGACGGGGAGAGATGTTATATCGTCCACCAGTCCTACTTCTTTCTGCACGAACGGCTCGCCGTATTTGACTCCCGCGAGCACGCCATAGTGGCTCGCCATGGATTCGATCCGCCCGCGAATTTCAGCTGCACGGACAAAGATGCCGCTGCCCTCCGCCCGGTCTTCATACTGCGAGCGGTAGGCGAAGAGGGAAGCCAGGCGTGCCTCGAATTGTTGCGTGATGTCCACGACAAAAGTGGGGCGCACGTCCGCATAGAGGCTGGCGTAGATGATCTTGAACGGACGATGCGGCGCAAGGCGCGATTGCAGATCGAACTTCTTCAGCCCGGCATAAAAACATGATTCATATCCCAGAGCGGCGGCGTTGTAGTGGTCGGGATGGCGCGCCTGCCAGTAGGGAAGTATGACTACGTCCGGTTGCAAGCGGCGCACCACGCGCGCGATCTTAACGCGATTTTCGTGCGTGTTCTCCACCCGGCCGTCCGGGATATCCAGCGCTTCGCGATGATTGACCTGAAGCAGATGCGCCGCTTGGATCGACTCCGCTGCGCGCTCTGCAACCGTACCGCGTGTGCCCAACTCGCCTTGCGTCAGATCGAGGATGGCGGTGCGATAGCCGGCCTGCGCCATTTTGAGCAGGGTGCCGCCGCAGGTCTGCTCCACATCATCGCGGTGGGCGGCAATCGCAAGTATCTGGACAGCGGCGACCACGCTCATCCGCGCTCGATTCCGTTTTCAACGACCACATTCTCCCGCGCCATCAGGCGGTTGCCGATCATCTGTTTGATTTTGGGCAGCACGCGCGCGATGTTTTCATCGTCGTCCACGAAGATAAGCACCAGGGGCAGCTTGCCTCCGGCGTCCACCAGCGATGAGGTTTTGATGCGGCTGCCGCCGACGAAGCCGGCGATGCCGTGAAAGACCACTGCGTTATCGATCTGCTCGTCCCGCAGGCATTTGAGCACCTGCATGTGCAGAGGGCGGCCTTGATAACTGTCAGCTTCGCCGAGATAGAGAGTGATTTGTACGGCCATAGCAACGGGCTTCGTCATCAGTTTACCTCCACCTTGCCAGGGCCATGCCCGCCATCGCCGCAGCCAGGCAGAGGACATTGCTGAGAAAGACATTGGCGGCAAAAAGAGCATAGCGGCCCTGCTCGAAGAGCGCCATGGATTCAAACGCGAAGCTGGAGAAGGTCGTGTATCCGCCGCAGAAGCCGATGGCGATCAGCCAGCGCCAGCGCACGTCGGAGAAGACGCGCTCCGCCGTCCAGATCATGAAGAAGCCGAGGATGAGGCTTCCTGTGATGTTGATGAAGAGTGTGCCGTAGGGAAAATCAGCGGCGATCCACTTGCTTGCCAGGCGGGCGAGGGCAAAGCGCAGGCAAGCGCCTGCAACCGCTCCGAGGGCAACCCAGAAATAAGCGCGCATCGAGTTCTTTCTCCTTCTGAATGTTCATTTCAGTAGGAGTCATCAGCTCGACATTGCCGGGCGGTTGTGGCGAACTCCATCGCCGTTGCAACCATTGTATCGAAACGATATGATGCAGGACGTACCTCGGCAGCTCGGACGACCCCGAGCTCTACCCGCAGCCACTCGCAAGGCTGCGAACGGAGGCAAACGCGAACAACTTCTCCATTATGTCCTTACGCTTTTAAGCTGCTTCCAGGCACAATTGATTCAGTTATGCAATTCGTGATTACTGTCGCTACTCTGGCCTTCCTTTCGGCATCGGACGCAAAACCCCCTTCGCCCTACATCGATCATGGTGTCTGCCCATTCGAGTGCTGCACCTACCGCAACTGGCAAGCTAAACGGAAAGTGGGCCTTTTCGATCGTCCTGATGGTAAGAGAATTGGTGAGCTTGAAAAAG
>JBDTLH010000220.1:0-5796 GCA_039934875.1 Acidobacteriaceae bacterium
GCTGCGCCTTTGTGGACTACGACCGCGACGGCAAGCTCGATTTGCTAGTCTCGACCTATGTGAAGTTCGATTTAGCTAAGACACCGGAGCCTGGGCAGGGAATGATGTGCATCTGGAAAGGTACGCCGGTTATGTGCGGCCCTCGGGGCCTCGAATATACCCCGAACGTGCTTTATCATAATCTAGGCTCGGGCAAGTTTGCGGATGTAAGTAAGAGCAGCGGTATCGAGAAAACCTATGGCCACTACTGCTTCAGCGTTTCAACCCTGGATTACAATGATGATGGTTGGCCGGATATCTATGTCGCTTGCGATAGCACACCCAGCATTCTCTATCGCAACAATAAGAATGGCACCTTTACCGACGTAGCTGCTGATGCTGGAGTTGCCTACAATGAGGACGGTCGCGAGCAGGCAGGCATGGGATCGACGGTTGCCGACTATGATGGGGACGGACGCCCCGACATTTATAAGACCAACTTTTCTGACGATACATCCTCCCTCTACAAGAATGACGGCGACGGTACCTTCACTCCGGAGATCTTTCAGGCAGGACTCGGGCTGAACACGCGATACCTCGGCTGGGGAGTGATGTTCATGGACGTGGACAACGATGGCTGGCCCGATGTCCTGTCGGTGAATGGACACGTCTATCCCGAGGTCGATTCTGCGCACTTGGGAGCTTCGTATAAAGAGCCGCGGCTGCTTTATTGGAACCAGGGCAACGGCAAATTCAAAGATGTAAGCAAAGAAGCGGGTCCAGGCTTGACCGCACCCGCCTCCAGTCGCGGGATGGCGATTGCCGATTTTTGGAACGACGGGCGCTTATCGGCGGTAGTTAACAATATGGGAGCCAAGCCCATGCTTCTGGTTAACTATAGGGCGAATACTAACCACTGGCTCGGCATTGCCTTGCAGGGTAGGAGATCGAATCGGGATGGCATAGGGGCGAAAGTCACTGTACGCGCCGGGGGCCGGAACTATGTGCAAGAAGTGCGTAGCGGATCAAGCTACATATCCAGCAATGATCTGAGGCTTCACTTCGGCCTAGGTCCGGCCGGCCGCATCGACGACATCGAGGTGCGCTGGCCTAGCGGACTTGACGAGACCTTCCCCGCGCAACCTGTGGATCGAATAATTACGCTGGTCGAGGCGACCGGAAAACGTAGCTCCATTCCATAGTGTCGGAATGAGCTGCGTTATCAACGGAAAACAGGTCCCTGGTGAATATATGAACAAACTAACTCCGCTCGCCACCATCATGGTCTCGGCAGCCCTCATCGCGCAAACCCCGTTGCAGCCGCTTCCACAATTCACAGCGAGTGCAGGCCAGGTCATCTCCATCGTGCGGGAAGCTGTCCCGGCAAAGCCTTTCTCGGTTGTCGGGCCTCGGGGCGCCTTGCTGGGGCAGCAGGATGGCAGCTATGAAGGCTGGATTTTTCCCTGGAAGATTTTCAGTGATCTACGAATTACTGCTGAGATGAAGGACTACCCAGTACCTATCGACGTAAATCAATACGCAGCCTTCATTGACGTACAACCCGACCACACCACCATCACCTTTGCCCACGCCAACTTTACCATTCGCGAAACATTATTCGCCCCTCAGTCCCCTCAGGACGGCGCAGGGGCGCTCGCCTTTTATCAGATTGAGGCCGTGCGGCCCATGGTACTTACCTTCCACTTTGTGCCGGAGATGAAGCGCATGTGGCCGGCGCTCTCCGATGACCGCCCGTCTCCAGAGTGGATACCGACCGGAAAGAGCGGGTTCTATGTCCTCCATCTGAACTTTCCCGACCATGCCGCGGCGCTGGCTATACCGGACAGCCATTTGGGCATATTCCCGCCTTATCAGGAGAGGCCGAAAAACTATCCCCTCGACTTCGTGCTCCCCTTCGATCCCGCGACAGACTCTCACAAGGTGTTTCCCCTTCTGATGGCTGTGGCGAACACGACACAAACTGCCACTAGTTCCGCGTTGTCCGCCAGGCTGCACTTGCTCAGTGAGCAATTCCAATCGCTTTACCAGAACAATCAGGAGTACTATCGTGCTTTTCTCGATAGTCAACTGCGGATCGAGACCCCGGACAAGAAGTTGGACGCCGCCTTTAGTTGGGCCGAGGTAGCAATTAACCAGCTTCGTGTGCAGACTACGCCGCGGCATGATGAAACGGCGCTGGTGGCCGGTTTTTATGGTTCAGGAGACTCCGCGCGGCCGGGCTTCGGATGGTATTTTGGGCGCGATGCGCTATGGACCTTGTTCGCCGTAAATAGCTATGGAGACTTTCAGCTTACCCGGAACGAACTTGAGTTCCTGGTGCGCCGCCAAAGCCCGGAGGGCAAGATTATTCACGAATGGGCGCAGACTGCCAATCTTGTGGATTGGAAGAGCCTGCCCTATGAGTTTGCATCCTCGGATGCCACACCACTGTTTTTGATGGCAATGAATGATTACTATGAGGTGAGCGGCGATCTGGCATTCCTACAGTCTAATTGGCAGGCCATTGCACGTGCCTGGAGCTTTGAAACCTCTCATGATTCTGATGGCGATGGTATCTATGAAGACACGGAGGGCTCCGGCTGGGTGGAATCCTGGCCGCCCGGCATGCCTCATCAGGAGATTTACCTGGCCGCTCTCGATCAGCAGGCGAGCAGCGGGCTGGCGAACATGGCGCGGGCAACCGGCCACGCCGAGATCTCCGACGCCGCCGCGCGCCGCGCCCGCCATATCGAGCAGCAGATTGAAAAGGAATATTTTATCAGCGCAGAACAGTTCTACGCATTCAGCAGAAATGCCAACGGTTCGGTCGATGCCAGTCCCACCATCTATCCCGCGGTGGCTGCCTGGGACGGCACGCTGCAACTCCTTCAGCCGTCGGCGATGCTGAGTCGCTGGGCGTCTTCTGAGTTCTCTACCGACTGGGGCACGCGAGACCTCAGCCCCAAGGTAAGCTTCTATGATCCCATCAGCTATCACCAGGGTACCGTGTGGCCTTTGTTTACAGGTTGGGTATCGCTCGCCGAATACCGCAGCGGACGCAGCCTTTCGGGGTATGCACATCTCATGCAGAACGCGGATCTCACCTGGGCGCAAGATTTGGGTGATGTGACCGAATTATTATCCGGAGAGTTCTTCGCGCCGCTCGGTCGCAGCACTGCCCATCAGCTCTGGTCTTCCGCGATGGTCATCTCGCCTGTTCTTAGAGGCCTGTTCGGATTGGAGTGGAATGGAGCGACCACCACGCTCACCATCTCTCCGCAACTTCCCGCGGAGTGGGCCGAAGCAAAGCTGTTGCGCGTGCCTATAGGAAATGCACGTGCCGACATCGAGTTTAAGCGGGAGGGGACATCGCTGCTGGTCCGGATTGTCGGAGGCAACGCAGCCACTGTTCATTTGCAGTCGCACTCGCCGGGAGCCACGGGAGAAAGTGAGTTGCGAATACCCCTTCCAAGTGCGGAAATAGGTATAGGAAGCGGTCTTCCCGAACCTGGGTCTATGACCTCTCGACTGAAGGTACTAGACCAAAGGCTGCTGGTGCGCTCTCTTGTTCTTACATTGTCGGCGCCGGGAAACAGCCATCAGGTACTATTTCTGCGAGTCAATGATCGCAATATAAAGGTACACACGGAAGACGCGAAGATTAAGCTCGGCGAGAGCCCATTGGGAACTATGGAAGTTGATTTCCCGGATGGAAGCGGCTACATGGAAAAGAAAGTCACACTACGGTGGTGACAAAGCCCCGGGCGGAAGTAGTTTGTGCAGGAAGATGAGTTCGGAGGAATTCGGCGCGGGCAACAGTACACGAATGCCCTTTCGCATCAGCTCCCGTCCTGAGAACGTCTTATCCGCGGAGCTGTGGTCTTCAAAGTGGAGGCGATAGGAGTTCTCCGGACGAAGCCCCTGCAGCACAAACAGGTGCTCGCGCTCGGTGGTTTCGGACGCGGAGCCGTGAAAGGCGAAGAGGACGCCGCGCTGGGAGGCGGGATCGAAGTATTGGATGCCGTCCCAATGGACGCCGTCGGGGCGGGGCGCGACATGATAGAGATCGGCGTGGCGGATCAATGGCCGCAACTTCGCTTTGTAGAGAGCCAGCGCTGCCCGCGCCGCATCATGTTGCTCAACCGACCGCGCGCGCGCCACTCCCAGGAGAGACGAAGCCGGGGGATGGGCGCGTCCGAATCGGATTGGGAATCATAGGCCAGGCGAATGAATGAGCGCTGAATTCGGCTTGCCGGAGCATTGAAGCTCCAATGAAGCGGCAGGCTGCGGTCCCCGACTTCCATATGATCCAGCAGGGCTTCGGGGGCGTCGCCGTTCCAATGAGCGCCCCCCAGCAGGCCAACTTGCAATATGTGGGGCCCGTCTTTGCCGGCCTGGACGGTGATGGTGGTGTCTTTGTCGCGAGAAGAACAGGGGTCGAGAGAAGAACGGTGGCTGCCGATTGGACACAAGGGAGGAGCGCGACGACAACGGCGATCAGTGTCATCTTCCAAAATTTGATTGCTGGAGCCATGCGAGAGACAGGAGTGATCCTATTTGCTCGTTCAGCATCAGGCAACCGGGGACTTACGGTCGCGTTCAGCAACTCAGCAGTCGCGGCGAGCTCTGAGGGCCCGGGTCACACCGCCAAGAATCGGACGCGCGGTGACTCATAATAAATCGAGAGTAGCTGACAATCTGTGCTTGATCTGGCCTCGTACCCCTGACAGTTCCCGCAGGCCGGGAAAGGGAGAAGAGAATGACCAATAAGAAAGAACTGTTACTGGATCTCGTTGAGAATCCAATCAGCCGCCGTTCGTTTGCCAAGCGCATTGGCATGATCGGAGCAGGGATTGCGGGAGCGTCCGTGCTCAGCGGGACGTTAGTCAATGCAGTCGCGCAAGCCACCACCGGAACTAATGCCACCGCCAGCCCCGCTTATAGCGATGCGGACATTCTGAACTTCGCTTTGAATCTCGAATATCTCGAGGGCGAGTTCTACACCTACGCGACTAACGGAGATGGACTGGTGCAGGAGGGCGTGATTCCCGCCAACGCAGTCACCGGGCCGACCTATGGCGGCCACAAGATCCCGAATATTGCAAACTCGCCGGTCGCGTACATTGCCAGCGAGATCCGGAAAGATGAGCAAGGGCATGTGAGGTTCCTGCGCTCGGCCCTGGGGTCCGCGGCGGTGAAGAAGCCGACCATCAATCTCAACGCGCTGGGGATCGGGTTTAGCGACTGGAAGTCGTTCATCATTCTGGCGGCAATCTTTGAGGATGTGGGCACCAGCGCTTACAACGGCGCGGCCCCGCTCATTCAAAACAAGACCTATCTCGCGGCGGCGGCGGGTATTTATGGGGTCGAAGCGCAGCACTCGGGCGCGTTGCGGACGCATGCCATCGATTTCGGAATCAGGGTGCCGAATGCGGATGGAAAGTCAGTTCCTCCCCTGCCGAACTCGCCGTTTTTCGTCAACAATGCTCTCACTCCGGCGCGCAGCGTGCAGGAAGTATTGAACATCGTTTACGGTGGCCATCCCACGCCGGGCGGGTTCTTCCCCAACGGCCTCAACGGAACAATTAGATAACTAATCTCTATTTCACAGGCACGAGGGGGCGTCATTTAGGCCCTCTCGCGCCGACTTCTAGTCTTAGATACAAAAAAGGAAAAAGTCATGTTAGAAGGATTGTTGCAGCCCATGCATTTGTTAGTGATTTTGGGAGTGTTGTTGCTGGTAATGGGGCCGAAACGGCTTCCCGAGCTGGGTAGAGGGCTGGGCGATGGGATCAAAGGATTTAAGGAATCGATGCG
>JBDTLH010000221.1:0-3063 GCA_039934875.1 Acidobacteriaceae bacterium
ATACCGTTCAGGGCAGCTTACGTAATACTTTTATGCGCAATGCCGCGCAGGTCCTCCGTCGGGTGCGTCACCTCGGTTGTCGCGCCGCTCTCCAGAAGTCACCGCCCCTGCATCCGCCGCGGCCCTCTATGCTTCCTAAGGACCGGCTGCGCGTTCGCTAACCGAACAAAAACTAAGGGAAATCCTGACTATCATCCCCGTACGCCAGCAGATAAAATCTTGCTTGCAGCCTCGAAAACTGACCGTCTTCGAGAACTGTTCGAAACCTCTGATCTCTCATGTCCACCTCCCCAACCTCAGTCACAGCCGAAGATCTCCCCGCCCCCAAACCCGGACTGCGGGTGCTGCACATCCTCGATATCTGCCTCCCCCTGCTCACCGGATACACCATCCGAAGCCGCGACATCATTCACGGGCAACGCACCCTCGGGATGGTGCCTTCCGTAGTCTCCAGCCCGGTTTATAACCTGCGCGCCAACGATGCAGCCGACGCCGTGATCGACGGCGTCTCCTACAAACGCACCCCGATCACCGGCCTGCTCGCACTCCCCATCCGCAAGAGATGGCCGGTTCTAAAAGAGCTCGCCGCCATCAAGCTCTTGCAGGACCGCATCGTGAAGGAGCTTCGCAGCGGCGCCTATGATCTCGTCCACGCCCACTCCCCCGCCATCTGCGGCATCGCCGGCCTGCGCGCCGCCCGCCAATGCAAGCTGCCATTCGTCTATGAAATACGCGCCTTCTGGGAGGACGCCGCCGTTGACCAGAACAAGACCGGACAAAAGTCCCTGCGCTACAAGGCCAGCCGGGCTTTGGAACAACACGTAGTTGAAAACGCCGACGCGGTGGTGGCCATTGCCCAGCCTCTGCTAAGCGATCTAAAAGAGCGCGGAATCGCATCAGAAAAGCTCTTTTATGTGCCCAATGGAGTCGATTTAAAGCGTTTTAAACCCCTCTTACGCGACCAAAAACTGGCCGCCGAGCTGGGGATCGCCGAAGATGTGCCGGTCATGGGATTCATCGGCTCCTTCTATTACTTCGAGGGCGTAAGCTGGCTGGTGCGCGCCGCCGCCGCGCTGCATCGCAGCGGCATTAGCTTTAAGCTATTAATCGCCGGACACGGCGAAGACGCGGAAAACCTCCGCCAGGCGATCGCCGACGAAGATGCCGCCGCCTACATCCTCTACGTGGGCAAGGTGGACCCCGCGCAAATCCAGCGCTATTATTCCCTGGTCGATGTGATGGTCTATCCCCGCCACAGCAGCCGGCTGACAGAATTGGTCACTCCGCTCAAGCCGCTTGAAGCCCTCGCGCAGAAAAAAGCGGTATTGGGCAGCGATGTGGGCGGCATCCGCGAACTGATGAACAACGGCAACGGAGACATCGGGCTGCTCTTCAAACCCGATGATATTGATGACTTCTGCCGCCAGGCCACGCTGCTGCTCACCGCCCGCGGCGCGCGCGAGGTAATCGCCGAAAACGGATACCAATACGCCCTCAGCGAACGCGACTGGCGGCAAAATGCCAAGCGCTACATCGCGGTTTACGATTACGCGCGCCAGCGAAGAAGTTTATGGTTTGCAGTTTACGGTTCACGATAGAAGCAAAGACGTTTACAGTTTACGGTTCACAGCAAAACATCTCGGCAGCTTCGATCCCGCGGTGAACTATGACTGTGAACTGTAAACCGTGAACCCGTAAACCGTGAACTGTAAACTATAAACATTCATGCAAAAATTTCTCCACGTTGTAGGCGCCCGCCCCAACTTTATGAAGGTGGCGCCGGTTTACCGCAGCCTCGCTGCCCGCGGCGCATCCCAAGTGCTGGTCCATACCGGACAGCACTACGACGTCAACATGTCCGACGTCTTCTTCCGCGAACTCGAGATCCCCGCCGCGGACATTAACCTGCAGGTGGGCTCCGGCTCGCACGCGCAGCAGACCGCGGAGATCATGCAGCGCTTCGAGCCTGTCGTGCTCGAGCAGGGACCCGATTGCGTGGTCGTCTATGGCGATGTCAACTCGACCGTCGCCGCCGGACTAGTCTGTGCCAAGCTCCTCGTGCCCATCGCGCACGTTGAAGCCGGCCTTCGCTCCGGCGACCGCACCATGCCGGAAGAGATCAATCGCCTGCTCACCGATCAGCTCGCCGGCCTGCTCTTCACTCCTTCTATCGACGGCGATGTGAACCTCGCCAAAGAGGGTATTCCCGCTTCGCGCATTCACTTCGTCGGCAACGTCATGATCGATACCCTGGTGCGCATGCTCCCCGCCGCGCGCCGGATCACGATGGCCGACGTGCCGGAGAAATTCATCCTCGTCACCCTGCATCGCCCTTCGAATGTGGACGACATCGCCTGGCTCACGCAAGCCATCGCCCTGCTCAACGATCTGAGCCGGCGGACGCCGGTGGTCTTTCCCATCCATCCGCGCACTCGCCAGCGCCTGGAATCCACCGGACTCAAACTCGAAGCCAATCCCCGCCTGATCTTCTCCCAGCCCAAGCCGTATCTCGAATTCCTCGCCCTGCAAACCCGCGCCACCGCGGTCGTCACCGACTCCGGAGGCATTCAGGAAGAGACCACCTACCTCAAGGTCCCATGTATCACGGTGCGCGAAAATACCGAGCGCCCGGTTACCGTGGAGCAGGGAAGCAATGTGCTGGTAGGACGCGACCTCAACCGCCTGCGCGAAGAGCTCAACAAAGTTCTGGCCGGCGACCGCAAAGCAACCTCTATCCCCGACCTGTGGGACGGCCACGCCGCCGAGCGCATTGCGAAGGTTTTGATCTCCGTAGATAGCCGTTGATCTGTGGGCTGTCAGCTTCCAGTCGCCAGCTTCCACTCGCGAAGTCAAGGGCTGCGAAGTCGCGGGTCGCGGGTTACAACGGCGGTTTGATCTCCGTGATATCCGTAGATCAGCGCACAGTCTGTGACGATAAAGGAATGATGGTTGTCGGCTTGGCCCGCGCTATATATGTTGGGATGTCCAGGACCACTACAAACAAGGGGCCGCCTCAAGGGGGGCCAATCACGCCTTAGTAAGGGAGGAAGTGAGGTTGAAAAA